>JAPLCH010000109.1 GCA_026392325.1 Solirubrobacterales bacterium
AGCATCGTTGCTGCAAGAAGATCGATCTCTTCGGCTCTCAGACGGTGTGAAACTGGGTTGGCGATCAGCCGCGCAGTTGTGACTGCAATATCGGCTCTCGCGACCAGCCCGTTCTCCCTCAAGGTGGCCCCAGAAGCCACGAGGTCAACAATCCCATCGGCCATTCCAGTCAGCGGAGCAAGCTCCACTGACCCCTTCACCTCAACGATTTCGACCTGCTGACCTTTGGCTTGGAACCAGGCCGAGGCCTGCTTGGGGTACTTGGTTGCCACTCGAACCACACCTAGACGATGGGCGGCAATCTCCATGGGGTCCGGAGTTCCCGCGATGCTCGCAACAACCATTGTGCATCCCCCAAAGTTGAGGTCTGCCAGCTCAATGAAGTCCATCTCTCCTTGCTCAACGAGGACGTCCTTCCCCGTTATTCCAAGGTCGGCAGCACCGCAGTCAACGTAAGTTGGAACATCCGTGGGACGAACGGTGACTATGCCCACATCTGGGAAGTGAAGCTTCCTGTCATTGGAGCGCACCTCAGATGTGTCGATCCCTGTGGCTTCAAGGCGATCAAGTGCCTCGATCATCAGGGCTCCACGGGGAATGGCAATTGTCAGTGGCTTACTCACGTTGTCAGCCCCTCTCCGCGCTCTTCGCCGGCCACCGCTTCGTGAACTCGTTCGACATCAAGCCCGAAACCAATCGCGACCGTTCCTGGCCGGGATATATCAAACAGACTGTCATAACGTCCGCCCGATCCAAGGGCGCGCCCAATGGCCGGGTCATATACCTCAAAGACAATCCCTCCGTAGTAGTCCATCTCAGGACGAAGAGAAAAGTCAACAATTGTTCGCGCCTGGACGTCGCTGGGAAGGTTCCCGATCAGATCGAGAAGACTGGAGATGGCAGGCGTTCCGTCCGCCGCATAGCTCTCCGGAACGCTGGCGGCTGGCTGGCGCAGCGTCAAAGCCTCCTGAGCCGAAAGCCCAAGCAGCTGAGCTGACTGTGAAGGGAGCAACTCCCTTAGCGTCACCAGATCTCCAGCCTGAAGCGCGCCCAGACAGGCGGTCGTGGTCGCTTCATCCAGAGACAAGAGGTTGAGCAGCTCTTGGGAAATGCCAGCGTGCCCAACGGAGATACGCCAGTCCTTGAGGCCAGCTGCTTCCAGAACGCGTCCAAGAAGCGAGAGGATTTCCACTGCCGGGTCTTCTTCGGTCCCACCGACAAGCTCAACTCCGAACTGCAAGACCTCGGTTGCCTCCGCACGGTGGGCTTTGACCCGCCGCCATGTTGGGGCAAGGTATGAAAAGCGCAGTGGCCCCTCGGCATCGGCAAACCGGCTTGACGCAATCCGCGCAATGGGCACTGTCATGTCGGAGCGAAGGACGAGACCATCTCCGTGCTCGTCGATCAGGCGGTATGCAGGCTTGGGACCTAGCGTCGACGCGGAGGTTCTCTCATATTCAAGCGTTGGAGTCCGGACTTCCCCATATCCCTCGGCCAGAACGAGGTCGAGCATTGCCCGGGTCATCTGCCTGAGTTCAGTCATCTCGTCCGGAAGGACATCTCGGGTGCCACTCGGCGTGGGCCGTGAGCTGGATAGATCCTTCATTTCAAGACCTCTGATCCGTATCAGAAACGCGCTCAATTTTGGCCCCAAGCTCGCGCAAACGCTCGTCAATGCGCTCATAACCACGGTCTATCTGCCTGATGTTCCCGATTGTCGTCGTTCCATCAGCACAGAGAGCCGCGATCAACATCGCCATGCCGGCCCGAATGTCCGGAGACTCAAGGCGCTCTCCCCGAAGCTGCCGTGGGCCAACCACCAGCGCCCTGTGAGGATCGCAAATAGTTATGGCGGCGCCCATCGCCTGCAGCTTGTCTGTAAAGAAAAGGCGATTTTCAAACA
>JAPLCH010000122.1 GCA_026392325.1 Solirubrobacterales bacterium
CGCGGAGGCCGAAGCTTCCTTTCAACACAGATCTCGTGATCTGAGTTCACATCCGGTATTAGCCCGAGTTTCCCCGGGTTGTCCCGATCGTCAGGGCAGGTTGCCCACGTGTTACTCACCCGTTCGCGGCTCTGCCCCAGGGCAAGCCCTGGTTCGTCGCTCCACTTGCATGTGTTAAGCACGCCGCCAGCGTTCGTCCTGAGCCAGGATCAAACTCTCCGTGAAGTACTACGAACTGCTAATTAACGGAGTCGCCCGAAGGTCACTCTAGGGCCACCGAGTACACAAGTGGTGACCGGACCAACGGACTTCACAACTAAAACCTACTCATCCATCGCGGCCGCTGGCGCAACCACGATGGTCGGACTTGGACGCACTATCCAATTATCGAAATAATCGATAGTGCGAATGCTGCTGGGTTGTCAAAGACCGCCGTGTCGCTTGGGCCAGGGAATACCTGAACATGGGACACGCCCGACTGAAAGCCGGAACGGATTCAGGACTGTAGCGGATTCGCGCGGCTCAGGCGGCGTGGGATGAATCGCCCATCACGAAAAGGCGCGGATCGCGCTTCTTTCCGCGCTGTACAACCCGTCCATCGAGCAGATCCGGAGCGATGTCCATCTCGATGAACTGTTCGCCATCAATCCTGATCGCACCCTCCGACAAGTTCCGCCGGGCCTCGCTTCTCGAGACGCCGTAGGCGTCGGCGAGAGCAGCGGGAAGGTGGACGAGCCCCTGATCCCCCACCGTGAAAGACACTTCCACTGCGTCGGTAGCAAGCTCGTGAGCGATGAACCGGCTGTCAAACCCAGCTTCTGCCGCTGCCCCCTCTCCGGGGCCAGCAAAGCGCTCTGCTAGCGCTGCAGCGAGCTGACGCTTCGCATCTCGGGGACCAACATCAGTTGGGACGGAGCTATCGAGGAGAAGCCGAAACCATTCCTCCATTGCCGAGTCCGGAATGCTCATTGTCTTTCCAAATATCTCAGATCCAGACTCAGTGACTCCGATGTAGTTACCGAGGCTCTTGCTCATCTTCTTGACGCCATCCGTCCCCGGGAGGATCGGAAGCTCCATTGCTATCTGTTCCTCCTGCCCAAAAGATCGCTGGAGGTCTCTACCCAGCAGAAGGTTGAAGTGCTGGTCGGTCCCACCAAGCTCTATGTCGGATTCAACCGCTACAGAGTCGTACCCCTGAAGAACTGGGTAGAGGAGCTCCAGAAGGCTGACTGGAGTCCCTCCAGCAAGCCTCTTGGCTATGTCATCGCGCTCGGTCACTTGGGCAACCGTTGTAGTGCGCATAAGTTCAAAGAGCTTCTCGAGTCCCATATCCAACCACTCGCCGTTGCGTCTGATCTCGAGACGATCCTCACGCAAGACCTTCAGCGCCTGCTCTGCGAATGTCGTCGCATTGGCCTCAATGTCCTCTGGTCCAAGCTGTGGCCTTGTTGCCGAGCGTCCGCTTGGATCTCCAACTCGGGCGGTCCAATCACCAATGATCAGAACAACGGTATGACCCAGTTCCTGAAACTCGCGGAGCTTGCCCAGCACGACGGTGAAACCCAGATGGATATCTGGTGCTGTCGGATCTATCCCGAGCTTCACGCGAAGCGGGATTCCAGTCTTTGCGGATTTGGAGAGCTTGGCCGCCAAACCACCGGTTGGGAGGCTCTCCACAACGTTCCGTTCCAGCCAAGCGGCCTGGGCCGCAGGCGACCCGGTCAGGGACTCAGGCGGAGTGTGTTGAGTGGGACGCGTGTCGGGCATGTAGGGCAATGCTAGACTTGAGCCTCCCGGAGCGCCTGCCGCCGCCCCTTTGAAGCACAGCGTGGCACGCCTCTCACGGGCCTGTATGACAGATACCAACCAACAGGAACCAGCCGACTCAGTCGAACAACGGCATCGCCGACGGATGGCCCGCGCCCCACAAGTTCACCGCTGGCGTTTTGCACTCGTCATCGTCGGACTCGCCGCCATTGCCGGCGTGTCGCTGGTATTTGGGGCTTTGACGGCTGTCTCAGCTGACCTCCCGGCTTTGGAACAGCGCGAGGAGTACAAGCACTCCGCCAACTCTGTTCTTTATGACACCAGAGGGAGGCAGCTTGGAATGCTCACCGGCCCTCAGAACCGGTTTCTGGCCGCTCCCGCCAACATCGCCCCCTCCGTAAAGCATGCCGTGATTGCAATCGAAGACCGTCGTTTTTACGCCAATTCCGGAATTGACTTCCGGGGAATCGGACGCGCTCTCTATTCCGACGCGATCTCCGGCTCTGCTGTGCAGGGTGCTTCGACCATCACTCAACAGTTCGTCAAGAACGCGCTTGAAGCAGCAAACCAGCGAACTGTCTTTCAGAAGCTCAAAGAGGCTGTCCTTGCCTACCATCTAAACCGCAGGTGGTCTAAGGACAAGATTCTCACCGAGTATCTCAACACCATCTACTACGGCCAGGGTGCCTATGGAATTGAATCCGCGGCTCGGGTCTACTTCGGCACAGCTCACCCCGGATGTGGACAAACGGCCGCAGACCCGTTCTGCGCGGCAGACCTCGACACAGCTGAGGCAGCAATGTTGGCCGGAGTGATCGCCTCCCCAATCGGCTTCGACCCGGTGGCCCACCCAGTAGCCGCCAAGAATCGCCGCGACACAGTCCTTGCTGCAATGCGCGCGCAAGGGCTTATTACCGACAGCGAGTACCAGTCCGACCTCGAGAGAACGGTCCCGGACTCAACCGATATCCGCCCACCGCAGGAGCAGACACAGGCGCCCTACTTCACCAGCTGGGTAAAGAACTTGCTCGTCGCCAAGCTCGGTTCAACCCGTGCGTTCACCGGCGGGCTGAAGATCAGAACCTCGATCGACCTTGATCTGCAAAAGGCCGCCGAAACCGCAGTAGGCAACATGCTTCCGGCAGATTCGGGGCTTCCGGCAGCCTCGCTTGTAGCCATCGACAACAAGACAGGGGAAGTCCGAGCAATGGTGGGAGGCTCAAATTTCAACAGGCGGCCATTCAACCTTGCCACTCAGGGACACCGGCAGCCGGGATCATCATTCAAGCCATTCACGCTCGCGGTGGCACTCAAGGATGGGATCTCCACCAACTCTGTCTGGGAGTCAAGAAAGAAGATCTTCACCGTCCCTCATACAGGGGGCAAGGAGTTCTTCATCGTCAACAACTACGA
>JAPLCH010000233.1:0-4400 GCA_026392325.1 Solirubrobacterales bacterium
CGCTTGTGCCACTGACGTTGGTGCAGGCACTCCATGAGCCAGTGTCAAGCTTGCACTCGACAGTCCCATTGGCCTCGCCGAGAGTGAACCCAATGGTTGCCGTGGTGCTACCCGTCGGGCTTGTCGGAATGCCAGTGAACGCGCTTGGCGTGGTTGGTGCCGTGGTGTCAACAGTCCACGAGCTGGTCGCAGCAATCGAGGTGTTGCCAGCAAGGTCGGTCTGCTTGACAGCAAGGCTGTGCACGCCATCAGCGAGTGAGCTCAACACCTTCGGTGAAGACCCACAAGCGCCGTATGACCCGCCATCAACACTGCAGGTGAATGTTGCACTTGCTTCACCGCTTAATCCGATCGAAGCGCCAGACTGATTGGTCATGCTCGAAGGGGCACCGGAAAGCGCGGGCGCAGCCGGGGAAGTCGTGTCAACAGTCCATGTTCGCGTTACGGTGCCTGAGTCGTTGTAGGCCGACTTGGTGGCGTAAACCTTGAAAGCATGCTCGCCATCGGAAAGGCTCGAATAGCTCTTCGGCGATGTGCAGCTCTCTGGCGTCTGCTGGTCGAGTTGGCACTGGTAGGCAGCCCCGCTGGTTGCACTGGAGAAGGTGAACGAAGCGCTATTGAGCTTCGAGAGTGATCCTTCTGCGGGACCGTCGGTGATTGACGGACTCGCCACCGTGGGTGGTGCCACCGCGGTGATCACGTTCCCGACGGTGAGTGCTCCGCCGACGAAGACGTTGGACCCCGAGACTCCGATCGCGTAGACCCCGGCACCGAACAGGAAGGACCCGCTGGCGGGGTTCGGGTTCGGGTTCCATGTGCCGTCGACCGTCCCGTTGGTCTTGTCAACCGCGGCCGCATAGTTGCGCGTCGTCGTACCGTTGACCGAGTTGGCCCCACTAAAGCTTCCGCCCAGATACACATGTCCCTCGTCGACAGATATTCCGTTGACGTTGTTGTTGAGGTTTGGGTTCCATGAGCCGTCAACCGTGCCGTTGGTGGTGTCGACCTTGGCCGCGTAGTTGCGCTTGATATCGCCGGTCAGTGCGAAGCTGTTGTCGTAGGTTCCTCCGAGACTTCGGAACGATCCACCGAGATACACGTTCGAGCCGTCGATTGCGATCGCGTTGAGTCTGCTGTTCGGGTTCGGGTCCCATGAGCTGTCGACCGTCCCGCTGGTCATGTCGACCTTGGCCGCGTTTTTAACCGACGTGTCGCCCAGCTGGAAGTTGAACTGTCCCCCGAGGAATGCATTCGGTCCCGATACCGCGATCGAGTTGACCTTGCCGTTCGGGTTTGGGTTCCATGTGCCGTCGACCGTCCCGTTGGTCGTGTCGACTTTCGCGGCGTAGTTGCGCGTGGTGGTGCCGTTGATCGAGTTGGCCCCGTTGAACGTTCCCCCGAGGAAGACACTTGACCCGGACACCGCGATGGCCCTGACCGAGATCGGGTCGCCGGGGCCAAAGCCGGGGACGGTACCGCCCACGTTCGGGTTCCACGAGCTGTCAACCGTTCCGTTGGTCGTGTCTACCTTTGCAGCGTAGTTACGCGTGACGTTTCCGTTGATCGCCGTTGCCCCGTTGAAGCGACCGCCGAGGTAAACGCTTGACCCCGACACTGCGATTGCGTAAACCGCACTCATGGATGCGATGAGGAGGGGGGAATTGCCGACGTTCGGGTTCCAGGACGTCAGTTGCCCGGTTGAGTCGAATGCCGCAGCATTGTTGCGGATAAAGCCGCCCGCTTGAGTGAAGGACCCGCCGAGGTAGACGTTCGATCCTGATGCCATGATCACGTAGACGGTTTCGTTCACGTTGGGGTTCCATGTGCCATCAACCGTTCCGTTGGTCGTGTCGACCTTTGCGGCGTAGTTGCGGGTGGTGTTGCCGTTGATCGAGTTCGCTCCGTAGAACGTTCCTCCGAGGTAGACGTTCGACCCCAAGACTGAGATCGTCTTGACGTAGCCCCCGCTCACGTTGGGGTTCCACGTGCCGTCAACCGTCCCGTTGGTCGTGTCGACCTTTGCAGCGTAGTTGCGCGTGACGTTTCCGTTGATCGAGTTCGCCCCGCTGAAGCTTCCGCCGAGGTAGACGCTTGACCCCGATACTGCGATTGTGGTCACACTGCTATTCAGGTTTGGGTTCCATGTGCCGTTGACTGTGCCGTTGGTGGTGTCAACCTTTGCGGCGTAGTTGCGGGTGATGTTGCCGTTGATCGAGTTGGCAGCGTTGAAGAGACCTCCGAGGTACACGTTTGAGCCGTCCACAGCGATCGTGGAGACCCGGCCATTGACATTTGGGTTCCACGAGCTGTCGACTGTGCCGTTGGTTGTGTCGACTTTTGCGGCGCAGTTGCGCGTCGTGCTGCCGTTGATGGAGTTCGCTCCGGTGAAGGATCCGCCGAGGTAAACGCTTGATCCGGAAACCGCTATCGCGTAGACAGCGCCACTCACGTTCGGGTTCCAGTTAGCGTCAAGTGAGCCATCGGACTTGATGTGAGCCGCCCTGTTGCGCGTGGTGCCGTCAACCGTGGTGAAGGAACCGCCGATGTAGTAACCGCCTGAGCCGTCCGGGGCCGCGGCCTCAACCGTTCCGCCTCCGCCACTGACCTTTGGAAAGGCCGAGTTGAGCGCCGCAGTGGAATTGTCGACAAGGGCGCTGGCGCCGCTGGCGAAAACGTCGAACTTTGAGAAGGAGCCACCGACGTAGGTGACGCCGTTGGAGTCCGGGCCCGAGACCGCGTGGACCTGTCCGTCAAAGCCCGGGATGACCTGGGTGCGCACGGTGGCCTGAGCCGGGGACTGAGCGGCTCCCATTGCCACTGCAAGGATGGCGAGCAGAAGGAAGCCGTTTCGCCGGGCGAGGCTCGGTCGGGATGCTGGGCCTGCGTCGGTCAGGGCTGCTGCGTGCACTTGATGCTCCTTTGGGGTCTTTGAGGGGATGGCCTCAAGGACGAGACCGACTCCGAAGCATGCAGTGCGCAAAAAGCCAGCACCCAACAATGTTCGGCACGGCGAACATTGTCAATTTCTCACTTCAGCAAAAAGGGGCCGCACTTGGCGGCCCCTTCGGCGAAACGTGTGTGGCTGTGGTTGGTTCAGGCGGTGAGCTTGACCCAGGCGCTCCAGCGGCCCATCTTGTTGCCTACTCGGACCCAGACCGGTGTAGCTGCGCTGCTCCGGGTCACCTCGCCGGTTGAGCTCCAAGCGAGGACGCCATTGTTGAACGACGCACTTGTCGGTGGGGCCAGGGAGTCTGATGGCTTCGTCGCGACTGGCTTCCCTGCACTGTCAACTGCAACCTGGACTGTCAGGAACTGGGCTGCCGAGCGTGTGTCTCCACCTGTGGAGAACAGCAGGCCGGTCTTGATTGCCCATGTGTTTGAGCCGTCAACCGTCTTCTTGTAGACAGTCTTGGTGCCAGCGGCCGGAGTGAGGACTGTGGGCGGCAGGGTCGGAATCACGACTGACCAGGAAGCGGTTGTTCCAACGGTGCTGACGTTGCCCGTAGCGTCGGTCTGCCTCACTGAAAGGGTGTGTGTTCCGAGCGCGAGGCCTGTGAGGTCAATTGATCCACTCGTTCCACTGACGCTCGTGCACGCTCCCCATGAACTCGTGTCGAGTCTGCACTCAACGGTTCCATCGGCCTCGCCAAGACTGAAGGCAATAGTTGCTGTGACACTCGCCGTCTGGCCTGACGGTACGCCAGTGAAGGTGCCTGGAGCGGTCGGCGCGGTTGCGTCAACAGTCCATGAGCTGGTCGTTGCAACGTTGCTGACGTTGCCTGCAGCGTCGGTCTGTCGAACTGAGAGGGTGTGGGCTCCGTCGCCAAGTCCACTCAGTGACTTGGAGCCGCTGGTTCCGCTCGCGCTTGTGCAGGCTGACCATGAGCCAGTGTCGAGTTTGCACTCAACTGTGCCGCCGGCTTCACCGAGGGTGAAGCCAATGGTTGCCGTGGTGCTGCTGGTTGGGTTTGATGGGACTCCCGTGAAAGCGCTTGGAGTTGAAGGCTTGGTCGTGTCCGCACTGGGGTCGTTAAGTCCACCGCTGACGATCAGGCCCTTGAAAAGAGCGCCGTTATATCCGTATCCGGTGAGCGACGAGCTGGCAAGGATTGCCTTTGCGCCGCGTGAGATACCCCCGAATGCCCCAAAGCCAACGGTCGGAGCATTGCCCTGAAAGTAGACACTGCTCAGGGAGCTGCAGGCGAACGCTTGCTTGCCAATGCTTGTAACGGTGCTCGGGATGGTGATGCTGGAGAGGGTTGTGCACACGAAAGCATTTTCGCCAATGGTCGTCAATCCTTCGGGGAGATCAATGGTCGAAAGGCTCTGCGCCATCTCAAATGCGGAATCACCAATCGAGGTGAGGCTGGTTGGAAGGTTGATTGACGTCAATCCCGACG
>JAPLCH010000233.1:4431-7031 GCA_026392325.1 Solirubrobacterales bacterium
ACGCGTTTGCGAAGGCTTGCGAACCAATACTTTGGATACCATCTGGCAGGGTCACTGCCTTGAGCTGATAGGAGTCTTCGTCTGGCTTGACGAACTGCCCCTCAACCGTCAGGACGGGCAGGCCTTCAATCGTGGCAGGAATGGTGACGCTCGCTGGGCATGGGCCGTCACAGCCCGTGACAGCAACCGAGTCTCCCCTGTTTTCGTACGTAAGGGCGGTTGGAGCGAAGCCGCCCGGGGGTCTTTCGTAGCTGACTGTGAGGTTGGCGAAGAAGCTGCCGTCAGGCCCATAGGTTCCCAAGGTTGAGTCAGCGACGTATGCCGTTGCCGGACCGGAGAAGCCTCCCGCTTGAAAGAACGCTGGAGAAAGACTGCTTGCGGGGTCATAGAGGACCTCTGGCGCGTCACCATAGAAAACGACAGCGGTGAGGGACGAGGTGCCGGCAAATGCGCCTTGGCCGATCGTTTCCAACGATGCCGGGAGGTCAATCCTCTCAAGGTTGCTCGGACCCGAACTGCTGAAGGCTCCCGCCCCAATTTTCTTGATGGTGGTTGGCAGGTTGACCCTCTTGGGCACTGAAGTCCCGATGTTGAAGCCGCCATCGGCAATCTCAGTCACCCTGAGCGGCCCAAAGGTAAAGTTGAATATGACTGCAGGGATCGTCAGGCTCGCCGGACAGGTCCCGTCGCAACCACTTACGGCCGCGGCCCATTCGCCAGGATTGGCCCCAGCAATCACGCTGTACTCAACTCCATTGCCGTAGTTCGCAGAAGCTGGAGCTGCCTGACTGAGACCCACGAGGGAGGCAGCTGCAATGGAGAGCGCGACAAGCATCACCGTGCGACAGGCGCTCCTGTTGACGGCAGTGTTTCGGCTAAGGCGGGATGCGGCTGCGGGCACTTGATGCTCCTTTGGGCTTTGCGGGGATGGCCTCAAGGACGAGACCGACTCCGAAGTATGCAGGGCGCAAAGAGCCAGAATCCGACAATGTTCGGTTAGACGAACACCGACCTTGGTACTACGGAAATCACAGCCGTCAGGCGGGACCCGGAGTCCAGCTTTTCAAGTTGCCAGCTTGTCGTCAGTTGGTTCAAAGTGCTGGATCCGAGGCCTCTGCGGGCGGAGGCCTCAGGCCTGCCTTCTGCCGCCGTTGAGAGGTCAATCCTCGCCTCTGCCTCAACAACGACACGGACCGATTCGGGGTTGTCCGATGTCACTAGGACGTTGACTCGGTCGCTGCGGGCATGGCGTGCCGCGTTGGCGATCCCCTCACGGATCACTTCGCCGATCGCACCCGCTGCCAGCGGGTCGTCCGCGAGGCGAGACTGCGCAGTTGGATCAACTGAACATTCGATCTCAACCAATCCCTCCCAGACGCGAGCGTAACTCCCCACAAGCTGACTGACAGTCGGCAGGGCTTCAGTTCCGGCCTGTGGATCGGCAATTCGATCCTCAAGCATCTGGATGGCTTGGCCGATCTGGATGGCTGCGCCGACAAGGTCATTGTCAACAGGCAGTTGACTGTCACCCCGTTCGAGCAGGCCCCAAGCTGCGATCAGATGGTCCTGTAATGGCCCGTGCACAAAACGTGCGAGCCGGTCCCGTTCCACGGCCACCTCGCGGACAAGGCTTGCGTCCTGGGCCTTGAGCGATTCAACCGCCGCAGCAAGTTCCGAGTCGATTTCGTCAGCACGGCGGTTCCAGGCCGCAGTGACTGCGATACCCCAGCCCACAAGGACCACCACGATTGGGGAAGCAGCCATGAGGCTGATGTAGGTCTGCCTTTGCAGGTCAAGGCCCAGCACGCTCCAAAGCAGGAGAACGAGCGCAGTCAGGATCAACCCCGACAGTTCAAGCAGAAGCGTCAGCACTCCGGCCCGTCCAAACGGACCGAGCATTCGCGCCGCCCATCGCATAGGCACGGCAAACACTCGCAACACGAATGTGAGTCCAAACCCGACCAGCACCGACGCAGCGAGCATCCGGGCGGGCCCGGCGAGCGGAATAAAGGACGCGCTTCCCGCAAGGGCAATCGCAACCGCGGTCGCCTCGGGGCTGATCGGTCGGATCATCGTCGTATCGCTGAACAGGGCCATTCGGTCCCCAGCCGCCGTGACAGCCGTTTTTGGGTCTGCCAGCCGCAGATGTTCCGGTCGCGATGTAATTTCGTCCACAAGCGGCTTCAGCGTCGAATCGATCAGCCCTGCGATTGCCTTGGCACCGTCTGCCAGCTGACTCCCAGCTTCGGTCAGGGCATAAACAATGACCTCCAGGCGCGTGATCATCTGCCCGCGGACCCTTTCCACGATTTCCGCGCTCACGCGCTCCAGCTCGGCTCGCGACCCTGCAGTTGCATCGGCCAAGTGGGCTTGTTCCCTTGCGAGCTGAGCACCCGAATCAGCATGGTCTCGAACCGACTGGACCATCAAGGCGATGATCGCCAGGTAGACAATCCCGGAGAGGGCTCCGCTCGCTAACCGCTGTCCCAGTTGCGTGTTGGGAAGCAGGCTTGCCGCGTATGCCATCTGGCCAATCAGGACGCCCCTGATTGATCCTGCAAGAGCGAACGCCGTGATCGTCAGGGCAGGACGGGAAGGTC
>JAPLCH010000058.1 GCA_026392325.1 Solirubrobacterales bacterium
CTTCTGGGAAGACCGCTCAGAGAAAGCCTGACATGACCAAATTCCGGTCCCCAGGAGCCGAGCATGACCTGCTTTGCGCCTGAGGCGTCCGTCTTGGACGCAAGAACAGGCCAGAGTGGACTTGAAGTCGAAGCTGACACGCGGGACTGCCTTCCCGACGAGTAGGCCTTGGCGGCCCACCATGTGGTCCTCGGCCGGCCGTCAATGTCAAGCAATGAATCGAGCAACCCATCCTGACTCGCGCCCGTCCTCCATGTGGCAAACGCGGCCCCTCCAGCACCGCCGCTTTCAAGCTGCGACCAGTAGGCCATCAGCGCGCCTGGCTTGCTGCGCTGACCGATGGGCGTGTATTCGGTGACGATGAACTTTGGACGACTTGAGAGCGCACGGCGCCAGACCGGATCCTCAGAAGCCTTGGCCCTCGCGCGTTTGAGCGCGCTCCCAAGCCCACTCATCATCTTGGGCCCGCCGTGACAGACATGCCACGCAACCGCGTCTACCCGACAGCCGTGAGCGGCGCAGTAGGAAAGCAACCGGCCCGTCCATAGGGTTGCATGGCCTGAAGTGCTCGGGCCAATCAGCTTGACCCGCGATCCGAGCTCATTTCGAAGCACATGCTCAGCTTCCAGAAATGTCCTCATGTAGCCAGCCAGCTTTGGGTCCTTCCAAGTAGGCCAGAACTTCGCCGTGTCCGGTTCATTCCAGACATCAACCCAGATTGCACCTGTGGGAAATTGCCGCGCAAGTTGGGCGGCCTTGGCTTTGACCCACGCTGAGTAGGCACTCAGATCCTCATACGGCCAAGTCTTGGGCCAGTGGCCTGGCAGCCCCCACATGTCACCCAGCTGAACTATCGGCTGGGCTCCCGATGCGGTAACCCCACTGAGGTTGAGTGACCACTGCTGCGGGACGCCACGCCAGATACCCGGCTGCAGCTGCTGGGCCCTCGCCCGGAAGCGTCTTGCCACATCAGACAGCAGCAGTGACTCGGACTCGCCACCGTGCATGAACCCAAGGGCATTTCCAACGTGGCTGGATCTCGCAAAGTCAACTGCCACAGCCGGGTTGACGGCTGCTGAGGCACTGCTTGTGGGGGTTATGACTGCGGTGAGAGCCAGAAGCAGCAATTGCTTCCTCATCTGGGCGGGACGCTACAGGTAATGCCACCGCCCTTGAGTGCAACCGTTCACGGACAGCTAGTGACCCCAAGGCGGAGCTTCACCACCCGCGCTCTCTCAATCAGACTTGGCTAGCTGGAGGAAGAACTCAGCACAGCCCCGAGCGCGTCGCGCAGGGATGCCACTTCACGGGATTTGCCACCAGCCCCAGGCGGTGCGATGACTGGACTAAGACCAAACTTCGCTGCCTCAGCAAGTCGGCGATCCGGATGCGCAACCGACCTCACCTCACCGGTAAGACCGAGCTCGCCAAAGCACGCCACGGGAGTCTTGCCGTCTCCTGGGGTTGCTCCCTTTGCCGCAGCCGCCACGGCGATGGCAACAGCAAGGTCAGCTCCAGGCTCATCAATACGAACTCCACCCACAACATTCAGAAAGACGTCAGCTGACCCGAGCGCCAGCCCACCGTGTCGCGTCAGGACCGCAAGGACCAATGCGAGGCGGTTGCGGTCAATCCCGTTGGCAATCCGCCTGGGTTGCGTCAGCTCTGACGGCGAGACGAGCGCCTGAACCTCAACCAGAAGCGGCCTGGAGCCCTCCATCGCGCACATGACAACGCTGCCGGGCGCTCGGGTTGCCTCGGCTACAAATCGTGCCGACGCGTCCAGAACTTCAACCAGACCACCATCGCTCATCTCAAAGACTCCAGCCTCAGCCGTTGATCCGA
>JAPLCH010000029.1 GCA_026392325.1 Solirubrobacterales bacterium
AACACCCCCCTGTTGGCAAACGAGCGACCAGCGCTGCCCCAGGGTGCGCGCATCGCATTCGGAATTGGAGGCATTGCCATGGTTGTAGACGGAATCATCGGTACCGACTACGAGTTCATCGACTTTGTACTCGTCCTGTCAGGGGTACTTCTTGCTGCAGCAGCGTTGCTTCCAAGTTCCCGTCCAAGACCTGCAGCCTCGCTGCTCGCTTCGGTCGGCGCGATCGCCGCAGTATTCGCGATTGTCCCGGGACTTCTGGATCTCAGCAGTCCTCCCGCTGCGAAGGCAAGCACCTCAGTGTTCCCACAACGCGGCTATCTGGCGGGAACTGTTGGCGGTGGACGAATCAGTCTTTATCTCAATGGCAAGCTGATTGCCAGCGGGCCGGCGCCTAAGTCTCTGAATCCCTCACGGTCTGCATTTGAGATTGGCGGCGTCAAGGGAGGCCACGGTTGGAATGGATCAATTGATTCGGTTGGCGTTTGGGACAGCCCACTTTCCAAGACAGAGCTTCTTTCCCAGTTCAAGGCTGGGTCGAACGGCAAGACCGGGGATCTTCGGAGCGTCATGAAGATCTCCTCGGGTTTGGTCCGCTGGTATGAGCTTGGTGACATCCAGCGTGGAGTCAATGACCGGATTGGCAAGACCCACGGAAGGGTTGTTGGCGCCGTCGGGCAGTCAACCGGACATGTGGCAACCGGCAACAAGGACGGTGGCTCCGCCAAGTTCCTCGGCACTGGCCGCATCTCAACTCCTCCACTGTTAAATGTCAAGCCGTCCAATTTCACGGTCGCAGCTTGGATTCAGAACGGCACTTCAATTTCGGATCGTACGATCGCCGGCGCACAGGGAGCATGGCTGCTCAAGACCGATATCGGCGGACACTGGACTTTCGGAGTGAAGGATGGAAAGAACGGATATACGGTTATCAGCAAGCAGAGCGCACAACGCTTTGTCCCAGGAGCTGCACAGCAGGCTCGCAGCGCGGACAGCGCCGGAGGGGTATCGCTTGTGGGGCTTATCGCCGGACTTCTTGCACTTGCAGCAGGGCTTCTATTGATTCCTGGCGTACGGCGGCGTGTGATTCAGCTGATGGGCTCTCGCACCAAGTGAGAGTCCTTCTCAGCTGACCTGCGATGCTTCGCGGAAGGGCTTGGGCTGGAGCGCAGTCATCTTGACGAAGGTCGGATTTGGACACGATGGACGGATTGACAACAACTGAGGTTCCTCTGACGCCCCCAAGTGGCAACGATATGGGGCCGTCGCTTCACATTCTGGTGCTCACGGATCGCGATTGGACGCATCCACAGGGTGGAGGAACAGGCACGCATCTTCACGAGCAGGTGAAGTACTGGCTGGAGTGGGGCCACAAGGTCACGGTTGTCGCCGGAGGGTTCCCTGGGGCGCTGCCGGTTGAGCGGGAAGGCAACCTGACCGTGAAGCGAGTCGGAAGCAGGACGACCGTTTTCCCCCGGGCGATCATGCGCGGCCACAAGGCTTTGGAACCAAAGGCCGATATTGCCTTTGAGGTGATCAATGGCATTACTTTTCTGACGCCGCTCTGGATGACCGTCCCGCGCGTGGGAATGATCCACCACATTCACAAGGAGCACTATGTTCGGGAGATGGGCAGCGCAGGCAAGTTCGCTGCTGCCATCCTCGAGACCCTTCCGTTGAAGGCGCTCTATCGGGACACAAGCTTTTTGACAGTCTCTGACTCAACTGCTGACGAGATCGCCGGCCACGGGATTCCGCTGAATCAGATCCATGTCGCCCACAACGGAGTTGATACGGCAACGC
>JAPLCH010000048.1 GCA_026392325.1 Solirubrobacterales bacterium
GGGATGGGAGCGTTGGATCGGTCGTATACGCAGCCCAAGCATCAGGTCAGCTTCAGAAGGAGCGCGTCGAGGCTTCCCGGAACGGACGCACGATTGTGCTCAACAACTTCGAGTCACTTGACCTTCTCGATACAGGGTCGTCAAAGACGGTCAGCTCCAAGTCTGTTGACAAGGGGCACGCGGAGGAGATCAGGAGGTTTGTGGGGTGCGCTGCTGGAATCAACGAAGCCCCGATTCCCCTTGAGGAGATCAGGAACGTGAGTCTTGCCACCATAGGAGCCGTGAGGTCGCTTCTTGAGGGCCAACCGATCCTGATCGATTGAGCAGCAGGACCTGAGTCGGAGACGATGTCGTGAGTTCCAAGCTGAACAGACTTCTTGCGGCTGCCCTGTACCCGCTGTTGGCCCCCTTCCATCGCCTGCGGTCTGTTGGGGCCAAGCCTTGGGCGCAGCGCACATTCGCCAGTTGTGGCGAGGACCTTCAATTTGACCCGGTCAGCTCGTACTTCACATACTCCCAAATCGAAATCGGCAACAGGGTCCACATCGGTAGCCATGCCGATTTCAGCGGAATGGTGACTGTCGGCGACGATGTTATGTTCGCCAACGGGGTTCACATCACTGACGGTTACCACCGCTGGGATGTCGTCGGCAAGACTATTCGTGACAGCGGGCCTGGGGAGAAGGTACGCGTCCATGTCGAGTCAGACGCTTGGTTGGGAGCCAATGTCACTCTGATGAAGGGCGTGACCTTCGGAGAGGGCTCAATCGCAGGCACGAAGGCTCTGGTACTTGCCGACGTTCCGCCATATTCGATTGTCGTCGGCACTCCCGCGCGCGTAGCTTCAGTTAGGTTCTCCGACGTTGAGCTGAGGGAACACCTGCTGCTTCGAGGACGAACAGAGGCTGAAGCAGACGCGATGGTGGGTCACCGCAGAAGTGAGCTCTCTGCAGCGGGATACGACGGCACTGGACTCTGACGGCTCCAAACACGTTGCACTTTCGCGAAGACTCCGGAGCCCCAAGGCCTGCTCCCCCAGCGATCGCGGAAACTGGCCGCCTATGGCTTGGCGGGTTTCCCGGGCTTGGCCTGTTGCTTAAGAGCGAGTTGCATGGCAACGGTCAGCTGGGGCAGGACGGAGTTCATCGCCGAGTTGGTGAGATGCGAACCATCCAGACGGACAGGCTGGTTATTGATAAGGGCAGGACAGCCGCTCGCCAAGCAATAAAGCGGTTCTGGGTTCCAGAACTTGACGGTGCTCGTTCCGATTGCTGACAGCGCCGAAGGCTCAAGTCTGCTGCTATTCCAGTCATTTGTTGAACAGCTTGAGATGTCGTTTGATCCCTTGAGGCAGCTGTCCCAGTTGGCTGCGCGTGGAACGGTGCCAATCCAAAGAATCTTGGTGCCTGAGGTCTGAATCTGACGGATGAATTCGCGGATGGCCGAGTATGCAGAAAACTGGGTCGTGGGCGGCCATTTGTCCGTCGAGATGACTGTCAATGCCGGCTTAAGCTTCTTGATCTGGTTCATGGCCCACGTTGCGTGTTTTGCACAGGGCAGGCCACTTCCGCTACGTGGTCGGATCAGCCCGTTCAGATCGAAGGGAACGCAGCCACGTTCGGTCAATGCGGTGAGCTTTGATCCGGCAGGAAGCGCCCGGACTAGGGTTCCAGCCCACTGCTCGGCGTAGGAATTGCCAAGCAACACGGAAGTCTTGCCCTTTAGGGCGGAGAGCTGGGACCCAGTTGAGGATCCGCCTCTGGTACATGATGCGGCTGGCGGACCCTGATTTTGAGCGCACTCAAGCCATTCGGGACGATCTGACGCGACCCCCCGGATTGCCTGAAGCTGTTGGGCGTTTGCCCGCTTCACCTTGAGCCCCTCTGAAATCGCCTTGATTCGTGCAGGATTGGGGCCGTCAAGAGCCTGAGAGGCAGAACGCTTGGCGGAGACTGGTGGTTTCGCGTCTCCAGCTTGTCCGGGTGCTCCGGGCACTGTGGGGCTGGCAGTTGGGTCCCAGTGGGCCCATTTGTCAATGTTGCTGCCGGCTAGTGGACGGGTCTCTCCTGCCGACGGCGCCGGTCGTGCCCATGTAACTATCACCAGCAGCGTGGCCGCTGCCAGCAGGGCCATTGCTCCTGCCTTGATGGTCTGATTACGCCCTTGGGTCTTAATCCAACCAATGAATCCTCTAGGTGTGCCTGATCCCTTACCGAAGGTTCTGTATGGCTGCTCGACCAAGACATAGGTTCCCCATGAGACGGCAACAATCAGCGGGAGAAGGACGCCCACCCTGCCGGCGCCCTTAAGGCCAGGGTACATCGAGGCGGCGAATACAATGATGGGCCAGTGCCAGAGGTATATCGAGTAGCTGATCTTCCCCAGGAAGCCCGCTGGCGCTATGGAAAGGGCTGTTCCTGCTGGGTTGTGATCGTCGCTTGCAAGACCAGCTGCGATCAGAGCGCCGGCTCCCAAGGTGGGGATCAGGGCCCAGAGGCCAGGATAAGGAGTTGAGGACGTCAGCACGGCAAGTCCGACGCCCAGGAGCCCCAGACCGATAAGGCCGAGTGCGCGGGAGGTGTTTGGGGTCAAGAGTGCGCGGATCTGTGGGGTGAGAACCGCGATCGTCGCACCAATTCCAAGCTCGTAAGCGCGGGTGAATGGTGAGAAGTAAGCCGAAGAAGGATTTGCGTTGGTGGCGATGAGCGACCAGACCAAAGACAGCAGGGTAATCACCAAGATCGCAATGGTTGCCTGACGTCCCCAATCATGTGTCTTGCTAGCTCGACGGCTCCAGCCCACTCGTGCAGCCAGCATGAAGATCAGGGGCCACACGATGTAGAACTGCTCTTCCACTGCTAGTGACCAATAGTTCTGGAGCGGAGAGGCTGCATTGGTTTGCGCGAAGTAATCGGTCGCCTGGCTCATCAGGTCAAAATTCGAGAGGAACAGGGTTGCCCAGAAGGCGTTGGACTGAACTTCTTCGAACCTGAAGACATTGAACTCGAGCGTCGCCGCGATCAGGACTGCCGCGATGACGAGCATGCCCGCGGGCAGAATCCGCCTTGCTCGTCGCAGGTAGAAGGCTTTGATCGAGATCCCCCCAGGGGAGTCCTTCGTGCGGTTGCGTTCAAATTCCGCTGCGAGCAGCGACGTGATGAGGAAGCCAGAGATCACAAAGAACACGTCAACGCCCAGGAATCCGCCCTTGAACCCGGGGATCTTCAGGTGGTCTGCCACAACCAGCATGACTGCGACCGCGCGCAATCCCTGAATGTCAGGGCGGTACCGCAGCTTGCGCGTGCCGCTTATTTCGCCCGCCGGCGGATTGTTTCCCTTGCGGGTTTGGCTCGTGACCGTGGCTTGCATTGTTTGTCGTGACTCGTAATTTGAAGTAGGGGGGTGTTACGAGAAGCGGAAGTCTACCAGCGACTTACAGGCCCCACGCCGCCAGAGAACTATTGTGCGCCGGCTGACTGCGGTCTCATGCAGGATTCAGAAGAGAGGCGGAGGTCTGTTCTAATTCCTCGCGACTGGGGAGGCCTTCCGGCCAAGGAGTTGGGACCTCAAGTCCCGGCGTACGTGTTCGCAAGTCGTGAGCGTCGGAAGCCACATTGTGGACCAAGCCCATGGAGCAAAGCTCAAGTGTCGCCTGCTTTACATCCTTGCCGTAGCGTCCCCGAAGTGATGCCGCGGTAATGGAGCAGAGCGCCCCTCGGCTCACCATGCGCTTCAGCATCGGGATGTTGTTGAGCATCGCCAGGGACCTTTCAGGGTGGGCGATCATGACAGTGAAGCCCGAGACCATCGCGTCGTTGACCATCATTTCCAGATTGTCAGGGGCCTCGTGGAATGGTGGCTCAATCAGGAGGCAGTCGCCTCCCCCAAGAGTTCTTGCTCGGATGCCAGCGTCACCAAGCGATTCCAGCTCGTTTGATGCTATTTCGCAACCGAGCAGTACCTCTAGCTCGCAGCCCGATGACTTCAGCGCATCGCGGAGAGTGGCGAGCGCAATTTGAGCGGCGTCAACTTCCGTCGGGTAGCGATGGTTGAAGTGTGGCGTGGCTACCGCCACCCGCACTCCTGTCTCATACGATGCCAAGGCAAGATCCACAGCCTCCTCAACGCTGGAGGGTCCGTCATCGATCCCTGGCAGCAGATGGCAGTGGAGGTCAATCAAGTCTTGTTGGCGCTCTCCGTGCTTGATGCGGTTGGA
>JAPLCH010000007.1 GCA_026392325.1 Solirubrobacterales bacterium
GGGGCCGGGCGGTCGCAGGTTCAAATCCTGTCTCCCCGACTTTGAGCGAAGGCCCCCCTTGTCAGGAGCTTCCCGGGCTCCTGAGGTAGTAGACGGCGTGTGTGGTCGTGCTGGCATGCCTGTTTGTGGCCAGTTCCTTGTACTCAGGTGAGTTCCACCAGCCTTGGAGGGCTTCTTCGGATTCGAACTCGAGAAGCACGGTTCGGCCTTCTGCGTGTGAACCTTCAAGAATGGTTGTGTTGTCGTCGAAGGTGATGAAGCGTCCTCCGTGTTCCTTCAAGAGGGGGAAGAAGCCCTTCTCGTAGATCCGGTAACGGTCAGGGTCATTGACGGTGAAGTGGGCTACGAAACGGACTGGCTGACTGTCACTCATGGAGTGGGCCTCTTTCTTTGCGAGTTACTCAGGGGGAAAGTCTTGATCGTCTGAGCCTGACGGGAGTAGCGGTCATCCACTGCCGTGGAGGCCAACGACTACACCTGCGCGAGTTGTTTTGCCCCGGTTTGTCCTGGGATTTAAGCCCCACGGTGCATAATCCGAGAGATGCGACACGGCTACCAGAGATCGATGGATGGAATTGGGCGGTTCTTGCTCCTCGTTGCGCTCTCTGGCGCTGTCTTTACCGTCGCCCCAGAGTTTGGAGGAGGAGATGCGAGGGCTGCTCATTGGGGGGATCCAAACCCACTGGGAATAACACCAACGCCGCCGAAGACGAACCCGCTGCTTGGCGCACGGTTCTTCGTTGACGAAGAATGGGGCCTGGCAAACCGGGCACAGCGCGCCTGTAGAACGAGCAGATGCTCTAAGGCCATGGGCTTGATTGCCTCCCAGCCTGAGACCAAACGGTTTGGCACATGGAATGTTGATCCAGGGTTACTCACCCGCCAATATCTGGACAGGGCCAACGAGGCTGATCCGAGCACGGTTCCGCTGCTGGCCACCTATGGACTCACTCACGCACATTGTGGGAACTACAGCGACAGCCTTGGAGCCGTCGCCCGGTATAGGGCGTGGTACCGATCGTTTGCCGCGGGCATTGGCGCGCACCGGGCTGTCGTCTTTGCGGACATGGATGGACTGATCACCATGGGCTGTCTCAGCCGTCAAGGACGGATTCGTCGCTATGCGGAACTCAGCTATGCAATGCGGCTCTTAACCGCCCTGCCTCACACCGTGGTCTATCTGGATGGTGGGGCGGCGGACGCGGACACTGCAGCTCACACGGCAAGTGAGCTAGTTGCCTCAGGCGGGCTACTTGGACAAGGCTTCTTTGTCAATTCGACTCATTACGACTGGACCACCCGAGAGCTTGTCTACGCCCAAGCTGTGGCACGGCGTCTTCCAGCTGGACGGCACTTCGTTGTGTCCACCTCGGTGAATGGCCGCGGCCCCCTCGTGCCGCGAAACCGAGTGCGTGACGGCAATGAAGTCCGCTGCAACCCGTCGGGTCGAGGTCTTGGTCCAAGGCCAACCACAACTACAGGGTTCCTTGGCGCCGACGCATTCGCGTGGATCGGTAACCCTGGGAGGTCTACGGGAGTCTGTCACCCCGGGGAGCCCGGGACTGGAGTGTTCTGGAACACCCTCGCTGTCAGCCTTGCCGAGAAGGCCGACTTCCGGGTTCTGGGCCCAAGTCGGTTCAAGCCAGCCCGGTCACGCTAGGCGCGCGGGGCGGGCGACAAGGCGCAACGCGGTCAGCACCCGCGGCGCCTAAGTACCATCGAGTTCAATGACTGGGACAAACAAACCAATGCGTGTCATTGACTACAACCTGCTCGATGGCACTCAGCGGGATGAACTGTTCGCCCGTGGCACTGAGGCGATCTTTGACGAGCGTCTCAAAGAGTCAATTGCTCTGATCATTGATGACGTTCGGACAAATGGCGATGCAGCGGTGTCGCGCGCGCTCAAGGAATTTGATGGCTGCGATGTTGCCCCCGACAAGCTTCGGATCAGCGATGCCGAGTTTGATGCTGCCGAGGCGACGGTTTCCAAAGCGGTTCGCGAAGCGATCACGGTTGGCATCGAAAACATTCGAGCCTTCAATGAACACTTGACGCGAGAGCGCGAATGGAGGATTGAACTCCGGCCGGGGCTGGTGGTGGGGGAGAAGTCAACTCCCGTGGCAAGCGCTGGCCTGTTCGTTCCGAGTGGGAAGGGTTCCTTCCCGTCGGTTCTCGTTCAGCTGGGCACCCCCGCGGTCGTGGCAAGAGTTCCCGAGGTGGCGGTGATTGTTCCGCCAGTGCCAGGTGGCAATGGAGAGGTTGATCCGGCTGTTCTATGCGTCGCGCGTGAACTTGGACTTGTCAACGTGTTCAGGGTCAACGGGCCAGCTGGAGTCGCGGCCCTTGCGTTTGGAACGGAGACAATTCCTAAGGTGCGGAAGGTCGTGGGACCCGGCAGTCCGCCGGTCGCCGCAGCTCAGGTCGCCTGTCAGGCATTCGGCTGCCAGACCCAGATGATTCTCGGTCCATCCGAGTCCATGGTGATAGCCGATGACAGTGCCGATGTCCGACTGCTGGCAGCTGATCTCCTCAACGAGGCAGAGCATGGACCCGATTCAGCCTCGCTGCTTGTAACCGAGTCGGCTGAGCTGATTAAGCAGGTTCAATTGGAGATCTCAAAACAACTTGCAGAGCTTCCGGAGCCACGCCGTTCGTATGCTTCGGCAGCGCTTGGGCCAAACGGTGGAGCTGTACTCGTCAAGGACATGGCGCAGGCAGTTGAGGTTGGAAACCTTTACGCACCAGAGCACATGCAGATAGTCGCGAGGGATGAGGAAGCAGTACTCGCTGGGATCGTCCACGCGGGTGAAGTGCTGCTGGGGCAGTCAACTCCGTTTTCCCTGGCCAACTATGTGCTTGGCGTCCCGGCATCACTCCCTACCGGTGGGTTCGCCAGAGTGAATGGCGGCATCACGGCAGAGACCTTCCTGAAGAAGATCTCAATTGGCAAGGCAAGCCCGGAGGCCTTGGCTGCTCTTGCGCCCGGCGTAATCGCCTTGGCGGAACACGAAGACTTCCCAGCCCATGCCGCAGCGGTCAGAGCGCGGCAAGAGCAGACCGTCATCAGCAACTCGGAAAATCAGACAACCCCAGGAAAGCAAGGCTGAAAATGAAAGTCGTCAAGGCTCTGTGTGGCCCATTCTTCGTGTTTGCGGGAGTGATGCACTTCGTCAAGCCCCGCTTCTACCTGAACATGATGCCCGAGTGGCTTCCAGCGCATGAGGCAATGAACTATGCGAGCGGTGTTGCCGAAGTGGTTGGGGGAGCAGCGCTCATGTGCCCGAGTCCGGCCGTAAAGCGAGCTGGGGGCTGGTTCACCTTGGCTACTCTGCTCGCGGTATACCCAGCCAACGTGCATATGGCTCTCAATCCTGACGAGTTCCCGGATGTACCCGGCGGCCAAGCGGCCCTGTTTGCCCGGCTTCCGTTTCAGGCTGTGTTCGTTGCCTGGGTTTGGTCTGCAATGAGCGGTCGAACTCAAACCCCGACCGACTGACACTCGGCCGAAGGTCTGACCGACATCAGGTAATCAGGCGTGCTGAAGTGGGCCCAACTTGACTGGGAGTTCCTTCAGCTGGTTGACAAATCCTGAGATTACGTATTTGGCTTTGCCATCAAGTTCCATCTCTGGATAGCTGGCAAGCGTTTCCTCCAAAAGGATTTTGAGCTCAAGGCGGGCTAGAGCTGCACCAAGGCAGAAGTGACGGCCGCCTGCTCCGAATGCCTGATGCTCCGGGTTGCGCTCAACGTCAAAGCGGTCGGGGTCCTCATAGATGTCCTCGTCCCGGTTGGATGAGGCGTACCACATGACAACTTTCTCGCCCTTCTCAATCTTGGTTCCGCGAATCTCCGTGTCCTTGGTAGCTGTGCGGCGGAAGTTTGCGAACGCTGGGAACATGCGCAGCGACTCCTCGACGGCGCTTGGGACCAAGGACGGGTCTGCAATCAGCTTGGCTCGCTCATCAGGGTTCTCGAGCAGGGCTTTGACCGCGCTGGAGAATGTTGCCTTGGTGCTGTCGTTGCCCGCTGCCATCAGGAGGAAGAACCCCATGATGATCTCGTGCTCTTCAAGCCTTTCCCCGTCGACCTCGGCGTGAACGAGAACGCTGGTCAGGTCATCGGTTGGGTTCTCACGCCTTTCAGTGATCAGGGCCTGGGCGCGCTCGAAGACGATTGGGATGTCCCGCTGCATCACAGTGTCGATCCCCTCAGGGTTGACGTCGGGGTCGTTCGCGGCGAGGATCGTGTTCATCAGTTCCGACCACATCATGTCGTCCTCTGGGGGAAGACCCATGAAGCGGCAGATGACTCTGGCGACAACGGGCTGGGCGATGTCGTGGACAACATCGCATGAGTCCTGACCCTCAAGTCTGCTCAGCACATCACGAACGATCTCTCTGATTTCGTCCTCTTGCATCGCGATGCGCTTCGGGGTGAAGCCCCTCTGGAAGAGAGCCTTGAGGCGGTCGTGCTTGGGAGGGTCCATGGAGATGAACATGCCTCGCATCAGCTCAAGCGGCAGAACGTTTGTGGCTGTAAGGACGCCCCCAAGTTCAGATGAGAAGGTTTGCCAGTCACGGCTGACGATCTTCATGTCTTCGTACTTGGTTATTGACCAGAACCCATCCTCGTCGGGGAGCTCAAACATGTCGGGGGTGTAATGCACCGGGCACTTGGAGCGAACCTCTTTGAAGGTTTCATGGGGAGGTCCGTCAGCCCAAAGCTCGGGGGTGAAGAGTGGGATTCCCTGCGTGAGTGGCTTTGGCTCTGACATTGGTCTCTCCTCGAGGCGGTTGGCGCTGCCGACAGTCGTTGTTGGCTCAAAGCGTAACCCCTGACCGGTTCTCTGTCGGCAGGTTAGGTTGCGGCCACGCGCCTTGATGGAGCGGCAGCGGGTGGCGCGCAGCCGCTACGTGCGTCACACTGCATAAACAAATGCCTGACGCACTGTCAGGCTGGGAGGGGAGCCCCTATGAGATACGTGTCAAGGACTTTTGCTGTTTGCCTTTTGGCTGCTGTATGCAGCCTTGGTTTTGCGGGTGCAGCATCCGCAAAAACGAATACGGCTCACATTCGTGGGACCGCGTACGAGTTCTACGGGAACGGAAGCCCCTCAGCGGGCGGGACGATGGCTGGGGCTGTCGTCAGCGTCTACGAATATCCGACTATCCACGCGGTCGTTGCGGCCGATGGCACGTACGACCTTGCGGTGCCATACAAGGCGGCGAAGGTCACCCCATACATCAATGCGGTCGGCTACTACCCAATTTCACTGCAGACCTTCACGATGACTGGCAAGGACCTCGCTCATGTGAACTTCCAGACTCCGACTGATGCGGTCTCCAACTACCTGATGATGCTGCTCAATGCCACTCCGGTGGATCCATTGGCGACCGCCTGGAGGGCGAAAGACTGCGTCATCGTTTCCACGTTCAACGTGAAGGGCGTGCGGAACTTGAGCTACTACGACTTCTCTCACTTCGGCTCCCATGGGATTGCGAACGCGACCGCGAAGGCGTCGCCGAAGTTGACTGGGGCAGCTGCGCCGACCTACTTCAACGATCAGACCGTTCCAGACCGGAAGCAGAAGACCTCATCGGTTGATGGCGGAGTGATCTTCACCCATGTCCCATCGGGCACCTACACCCTCACGGCTTCTCACAAGACGGCGAAGTTCGCTTCATTCAAAGCAACGTGTCGGGCTGGTCGTGTGATCAATGCAAGCCCTCCATGGGGCTTCTACCAAACCAAGTAGTGCTGGAGTTCTCGACTATCCAAGTTGACAAGTTACGGGAGATGATGATGAAGAAACGACAGATCACAACTGCAGCATTAGCTGCACTCTGCTGCGCTGCGGTTGCTCCGGCAACGGCAGCTGCCGCTACATCAACGGTCCACCTCAGGGGGACGGCCTATGAGTTCAACAGCGTCCACACAATGCTTTCGGGCGCGGTGATCAAGGTGGAGGAATATCCAAAGCTCAGCGCTGTAGTGGGCTCGGATGGCAAGTACGACATCCCCGTTCCTTCTAGGGCCACGAAGGTGACTCATTACATCACGATCACTGGGTCTTCCGGATATTACGGAGTGCATCTGCAGACCTTCACGATGGCGGGCAAGAGCCTTGCCAACGTCAACTTCCAGACGCCGACAGATGCGGTGGCCAAATTCATGATGATGATCCTCAACATCGCGCCTGTGGATCCACTCTCCGCTGCTTGGAGAGTCAAGGACTGCGCGATTGTGTCGACGTTTAGCACCAAGAACGTTCACGGATTGGATTACGCCCACTTCATCGCGTACGGGGCACACGGAGTTGCAGGCGCCACGGCGAAGTCCTCTCCGAAGCTCAGCGGAGTCTCTGCGCCGGTTTACTTCAATGAGAACGTGACTCCGGACCGGAAGCAGAAGTCGTCGTCTATCGATGGTGGCGTCATCTTCACCCGAGTTCCAACGGGTACTTACACGATCACCGCCAGTCACAAGACGGCGAAGTTTGCATCGTTCAAGGCGACTTGCAAGCCGGGCTGGGTCGTGAACGCAAACCCACCTTGGGGTCTCTACCAGACCAAATAGAAGAGCTTGAAATGGAGGGCCCGGGTAACCGGGCCCTTTGCTTTGCCCCCTGAACGTTGAGGAAGGTGCGATTCCGCCGCCGCGCGAGTACCCTTGTTGACTCGCAAGTCAATTTTCTAGTCAGGAGTCAGACGATGGCAAGCAGTGAAGCGCTGGTGTTCGACGCAATCCGCACGCCCAGAGGCAAGGGCAAGCACAATGGATCCCTCCACGGCACCAAGCCTGTGGACCTTGTTGTTGGTCTTATGCATGAGATTCTTCTGCGTAACGACCAGC
>JAPLCH010000192.1 GCA_026392325.1 Solirubrobacterales bacterium
GTAATCCGCTCAAGTTCAGCCACTCTCACAAGCACTTCACGCGGAGCAAGGCGCGCAACGCGCTCCGTGCCGAACTCTTCAACGTTGAAAGAGGCGAGCGCGGTTCCGTAGGCCATTGCGCGAACGAGAAGGTCATGGTTGACCTCTTGGTCTGCGTGGGCTGCGACATAACCGACGAATCCACCGGCGAACGTGTCGCCAGCTCCGGTTGGGTCAATTACGTTCTCCAGCGGGTATGCGGGAAGTGAGAAGAATCCATCCTTTGTGAACAGGGCTGCGCCGTATTCACCCTGCTTGCCAACAACTGCTGTGGGTCCCCAAGAGAGAACCTCTCGAGCTGCCGCAACCAGGTTTGGCTTGCGTGTGAGCTGACGAAGTTCTGAGTCATTCAGGATCACGCAGTCAACTGAGGAGATGACCTTGATCAGCGACTCCTTGGCGATGTCAATCCAGAGGTCCATGGAATCCATGGCTACAAAGCTTGCTGCAGTGCACTGTTCACGAACGGCGGCCTGAATGTCAGGGTGGATGTTCGCGAGGAACAAAGTCTCGGCGTTGCGGGACTCGTCGCTCAGCTTGGGTTCAAATGTCTCGAACACTCCAAGGCGGGTCTCAAGAGTCTCGCGGGAGTTCAGATCCCAGCCGTACTCGCCAGCCCAAAAGAAAGTTTCTCCGCCGGCAACGCGTTCCACATCATCAGTGCTGGTCCCGCGGATCTCAAGGATTGCGACGTCTTCGTCCGTGAAGTCGTCCCCAACTGGGCCGACTGCGCGGACGTCGTCGAAGAAAGATGCTGAAAGCGCGAAGTGAGTTGCTGCGCCACCGAGCATGCGATCCCGGGTTCCGAAGGGGGTACGAACGCTGTCATATGCAATTGATCCGACGACTGTGAGTGCCATAGGGCGGGAGGCTACATGCGATGACCTTGTGACGGAGCCTCGCGCAACGCATCGGGCACAGTTAGCCTCCCCGCATGCGCGCAATCCAGATAACTGAGTTTGGCGGACCAGAGGTACTCAACCTCACCCAGCTGGCCAATCCAGTGGCCGCTGAAGGTGAGGTCCTTGTCCGCGTATCGCGTGCGGGAATCAACTTCGCCGACACCCATGCACGGCAGGACGAGTACGTCGCCAAGTACGAGCTGCCGCTGATCCCCGGCGTTGAGGTCGCGGGGGTCCGGGAGGACACCGGAGAGCGTGTGGTGGCCATCTGCGGCACCGGCGGCTACGCCGAATACGTTTGCGTTCCGACGGAGCGCTGCATTCCAATTCCCGAAGGCGTTGATGACGACACTGCCCTTGCGCTCCTGATCCAGGGTTTGACCGCTTGGCATCTGTTCAAGACCGTCGGTCATGTGATGGCCGGCGAGTCCGTGGTCATTGGGGCCGCTGCGGGCGGTGTGGGAAGTCTCTGCTGCCAGCTTGGTTCAGAGATGGGCGCAGGACGAGTGATCGCCTTGGCGTCCACCGACGCGAAGCGGGCTCTGGCATTGGAGCTCGGAGCAGATGTTGCGATTGACTCAGCTCCCGAAGGTCTCAAGGACCGAATCTTGGAAGCAAACGGCGGCAAGCCCGTGGATGTCGTGTTCGAGATGGCAGGAGGGCAGTCATTTGACGAGTGCCTGCACTCCCTTGCCCCGCTCGGTCGCCTTTGTGTCTGTGGGATCGCAAGCAGAGAAAAGAACCGGGTGAGCAACAGCCAGCTGCTGAAGATGTCCTGGTCCGTGTGCGGGTTCTGGCTCTTTCACCTGCTTGAGCGGCCCGAGTTGATCTCCAGCGCCATGGCAGACCTTTTCGCTCGAGCTGAGCGTGGTGAGGTCAAGGCTGTTGTGGGTGGAATCTTTCCGCTCGCAGAAGCAGCGGATGCTCAGGTCGCCTTGAGTGAGCGTCGGACAACCGGCAAGCTGCTCTTGGACCCAACCGTCTGACAGCCCGCCACCACTTCATCTGACAACACAAGAGGCCGCGATTCGCCACACCCCCTATGCTGGTTCGGAGTGACGACTTTCAAAGACCTTGGCCTTGCGCCTGAAATTCTTGAGGCGCTGACTGAAGTCGGCTACGAAACGCCATCCCCGATTCAGGAGCAGGCGATCCCCACGCTGCTTGAGGGACGCGACATGATCGGGCAGGCGCAGACAGGATCAGGCAAGACTGCTGCATTCGGCCTTCCGCTCCTTAACTACGTGGATGCTTCAGATCCTGATGTTCAGGCTCTGGTGCTTACCCCCACTCGCGAACTCTGCATTCAGGTCACTCAGGCAATCCGTTCATACGGCGCCAAGAAGGGCATTGACGTTGTTGCTGTTTTCGGCGGCGCGCCAATCAAGACGCAGCAGGCACAGCTTCGTAGTGGCGGCCAGGTTGTAGTTGGCACCGTTGGTCGTGTCAAGGACCTGATCTCACGCCATTCGCTCGTACTTCACTCATGCCGGTTCGTGGTTTTGGACGAAGCCGATGAGATGCTTGACCTTGGCTTCCTTGAAGACGTCGAGAAGATCCTCTCGCTCACGCCAAGCAGTCGCCAGACGGCACTGTTCTCCGCCACGATGCCTCCGGAGATCCGCAACCTTTCAGAGAAGTACCTGTATGAGCCGGCCCTTGTGAAAGTGCAGGCTGAGAACCTCACGGTGGACACCGTTGAGCAGTTCTCACTTGAGGTTCCAAGGAAGGACAAGCCGGATGCGCTTGCCGCCGTCCTCAAAGCCGAGCGTCCAGGGCAGGCAATCGTCTTCATGCGAACGAAGATCGGCTGCGACCAACTTTTCAGGAAGCTCAAGAACGAGGGAATGAAAGTGCTGATCGCGACCGACGTTGCCGCCCGTGGCCTTGACGTGAGCACAGTCACCCATGTCATCAACTTCGACGTTCCCAACTCCCCGGACACATACGTTCACCGGATTGGCCGTACTGGCCGCGTTGGCCGCTCTGGCCGCGCCGTGACCTTCTACGAGCCCAAGCAGGACACAGACCTGGCAGCCATTGAGAAGCACACGGGAATCACGATGGGCAAATGGTCGTCGGGCGCCACAACAATTCCGCAGAAGACAACCGCTCCACCCAAGCGCCACGAGAAGCCAAAGATTGAGGCCAAGCCGGATGCGCCTGCAAAGCAGGATGGTCCGCTGCAGCGCCTGATCGCCTCCGTGGGCAAGGATGACGGCGTTGAGGTCAGGGACATCATCGCTGCACTTACCAAGGTTGGACTTCAAGGCGAACAGATTCATAACGTCAAGGTCCTCGGCCGGTTTAGCCTCCTCGAGGTCCCACAGTCAGAGGCCGAACGCGTCTGCCGCGAGGCTTCTGGTTCAAAGGTCGGCAATGCCGAGCTGAAGCTTGAAGTCGCGGGCGGCTAGAGTCCCCTTCATGTCAAAAGCAACCATGAACACAACACAGGGCGCGATCGAGATCGAGTTTTTCGACGAGGCCGCGCCAAAAACAGTTGAGAACTTCCGCAAGCTTGCAGCAGATGGCTTCTATGACGGACTCAACTTTCACCGAGTAATCAAGGACTTCATGATCCAGGGCGGATGCCCACTTGGAACTGGAACGGGTGGCCCCGGCTACACGTTCGAGGATGAGTTCAACGATCACAAGGTCGTACGCGGGGCATTTGCAATGGCGAACGCCGGTCCTAACACAAACGGATCACAGTTCTTCCTTGTAACTGCAGCAGAAACACCATGGCTGGACGGCAAGCACACCGTGTTTGGCGAAGTCACCAGCGGCATGGATGTAGTGGACGCAATCGAAGCAGTCGAGACCGATGGTCGCGACGCGCCGATTGAGCCTCAGGGCATCGTCAGCATCGAACTCGCCTAATTTGCGCACGCGCTCGCTCCGAAAGGGGCGGGTTAGTATCCAAATCAGCCTGCCTGCGGTAGCGTTACTGACCAGTAGCGCTGCCTCTTGCTGCGCGCACGGGGAAACAACTCACCAGGGAGAGACTCATCAATGTCAAGCACAGAGCAAGTAACAGGAACAGATAGCGGCAGCAGCGCCTACGGTTCGACAAGCACCATCCGCGTGGACAACCCTGCAACCGGTGAAAAGATCGGTGAGATCCACGTAACAAACGCAGCCGAGCTGGCCGAAATGGCAGCCCGAGGCCGCGCAGCCCAGCCAGGCTGGGAAGCACTTGGATTCCACGGCCGCGCAGAGGTTTTCTCCCGCTGCCAGAAGTGGATCATTGAGAATCAAGAACGAATCATCTCCTCAGTTCAGGCTGAGACAGGCAAAACCTACGAGGATGCCCTCCTTGCAGAGATCGCTTACACCGCCGGTGCTTTCAAGCATTGGGCCAAGGTCGCCCCGGATTACCTCTCCGACGAGCGCGTACGGACCTCCTCCCCGTTCGTCAAGGGTCGCAAGCTTGTTGTTCGATATGCCCCAGTCGGACTGGTTGGCGTCATCGGGCCATGGAACTTCCCCGTCACCAACTCCTTCGGGGACTGCATTCCCGCAATGGCAGCTGGCAACAGCGTAATTCTCAAGCCAAGTGAGATCACACCTCTCACATCACTCCTGATTGCCGAAGGCATGAAGCAGTGTGGTATTCCAGAAGGTGTCTTCCAGGTTGCAACCGGTGACGG
>JAPLCH010000198.1 GCA_026392325.1 Solirubrobacterales bacterium
GCGGACCCGCAAGGCCCGCCCGTCGTACGAACCGCCCCCGATCCAAACCGGGGGCGTTTTTGTTGTGGCAACGAAGCCGACTTGAGCCCTCCCTCATGTGAAGGGGAGCCTCAGTCAATCAGCCGCGTCTACTCCCAGCGGGAGCCGACACTGACCGTCTGCTTCTTGGGGCCGCGCTTCGATGGTCGTTGACCCTTCGGGCCCTGACCATCGCGATTACCGCCTCCGTTGCTGCTGCCGTTTGAGTTGCTCTGGTTCGAGTCACCATGGCGGTTGTTGCCTCCTGGCTTTTCGTTTCCATTTGCGTTGCTGTGGGAAGGAGATCTGCTCTCACCGGATCCACCCTGTCCACCCTGCCCTTCAGAGTTGCCGTTGTTGGCACCCTTGTAGCCGCCCTGTCCCTTGCGATGAGTCTTTGACCCATTGGAGGACTTGCCTACACCTGACTTGGCGTTGCGTTGTTGACGGCGGGGCTTCCCACCAGTTGAGCGCTGTTCACCATTGGACTCGCCGGCTTTATGCCGTGGGCGGTCTCCTGAGTTGCTGCGCTCGTCCCGGCTGGGACGTTCTTCACGGCGGGGCCGTTCATCCGGCCCGCGCTCGATTTGCACTGGTGCGGTGCGACCGTTGGCTGTTGCCTGGTCGAACTCGCGCTCCAAGCGCAGTTCGCGGGTCATCCGCTTGAGATCCCTCACCTGGTCGCTGCTGACGAACGTGACAGCGATGCCACGTGCTCCTGCGCGTCCGGTACGGCCTACACGGTGGACATAGTCCTCCGTCTGGCCTGGAGGGTCGAAGTTGATGACCTTCGAAATTGCATCAACGTGGATGCCTCTTGCAGCCACGTCGGTGGCGATCAGGGTTGTAGTCCTGCCCGCCTCAAAGTCTGCCAATGCCCGCTCGCGCTGACGTTGGGTCTTGTCGCCGTGCATTGCTCCGGCCTTGATGCCCTTGGACTGCAGGCGCTTGACCAGACGGTCTGCTCCACGCTTGGTCCTTACGAAGACAAGGCTGAGGTCCCACTGGTCGCCGATTTCGGCGATCAGACGGTCAACCTTGGCATCGCCATTGACCTTCACGAACTGATGCTCAATGTCAGCAGCCTTCTGCTGGGGGGCAATGTGCTCGTGACGGACTGCGTCAGATGTGTACTCCTTGGCGATCTTGCCAGCCTCGCCGTCAAGCGTTGCTGAGAAGAACAGGGTCTGACGGTCACTTGGGCAAAGCGAAACGACACGGTCAACAGCTGGGCGGAAGCCCATGTCGAGCATGCGGTCTGCCTCGTCAAGAACAAGAATCTTGATGTTGTTGAGGTTGAACGCGCGACGCTGAAGGAGGTCCTCAAGGCGGCCTGGTGTTGCGACCACAATGTGTGACTTCTTCGCTTCGCGGATCTGCTTGTCAAGGCTTACTCCGCCGTACACGGCAAGGACCTTCAGGGCCTTGGCGTGGGCGATTGGGTAAGTCTCCTCAACGATCTGAGTTGCAAGCTCACGTGTTGGCGCAAGGATCAATGCTGCTGGACGTGGGTCCTCTGCGTCAATGCGATCAATGGTCGGAACCATGAACGCGAGTGTCTTGCCTGAACCCGTTGGGGACTTGGCGAGAACGTCACGGCCGGCGAGCACGTCACCAATGACTTTCTTCTGAATTGCGAACGGGGCTGCGAAGCCGCGCTTGTTGAGTGCGGCCTCAACCGCACTGGACACGCCGAGATCGGCGAAGGACTGCTCTGACATTCAACTACTCCTTTTTGGGGCCCGCGGCACATATGTGCAAGAGGCTGTTCGGGAGGCAATGCTTGACCCGAACCGCCGTAGGTGGCGGTACCCAGAAAGCTTCACCTCGCAACCAACGAACGTCGATTGCCCTTGGGACACTAGCGGGTCTGCGGACAAAAGCCCAGCGAGTGACCGAAATCCGTCAGTTTTGAACCCGTCAGGTCAGTAGACCCGGAAGGTCTTCGTTGCAGCAGTGGGGTCGTAATTCGCCGCCTTGTCAACAGCAACCACCTTAAAAGTGTGGGACCCCTTCTTCAAGGCGACAAGCGGCTTCCACGGTGTTGCGCAGGGAGCCCAGACGCCTGTATCAATCACGCAAATGTAGGCCCACGCGTCGGCGGCAGGTGTCGTCGAGAACTTGAAGATTGGCGTGGTCAACTTCGTCAAAGTCGGTGCCGTTGTGATCTTTGTGTTCGGCGCAATGGTGTCCACCTTGAAAGTTGCTGAAACAGGCGTCTGGTCAATGTTCAAGAGTGAATCCAGTGCCCTTGCCCTGAAGGTGTGCGTACCCTCGCTCAAGCCCGAGTAGACCTTTGGGCTGGAGCAGGCGCTCCACGCGCCAATGGTGTCCATCTGGCACTGGAAGGTTGAGCCACCTTCTGACGATGCGAAGTTCAGAGTGAGGCTCTTCGTGTTGATGTAAGGAGCCGGAGGCGTTGGCATCGTTGTTTCAGGAGCTGCCGTGTCAACCGCAAACCCATAGGTCGCTGGGCTGGAGTCGACGTTGCCGACTGAATCCACTGCCCGAACCTGGAATGTGTAGGTGCCATCAGTCAGTCCCGAAAAGGCCTTTGGGCTGGAGCAGGCTGCAAACGAAGCGCTGCCAAGGCGGCACTCGAATGTGACCCCGCTATCCGTGGATGAAAATCGGAACGAAACACTCGTTGCGCTTCCCCGTGAAGCGGGCACTGCGTCAAGCGATGTTTCCGGGCCAGTCGAATCAACTGTGAATGTCCTAGTGGCCGGAGTCGAGTCCGTATTGGCAGCCGCGTCCGTGGCACGCACATCAAAAGTGTGTGGCCCATCAGCAAGCGAGGTGTAGGCCTTCGGTGAAGTACACCCGCCCCAAGTGCCGCCATCAATCCGACATTCGAAGGTTGAGCTGGCCTCAGAGGAGGAGAAGCTGAAGCTTGGGTTGGCGTAGCTGACTGTCTGCCCGTTAGCCGGCGCGGGAGCTGTGCCACCAGCATCCAAAGTTGTCTCCGGCGGTGTCGTGTCAACGGAACCGCAGGTGTAGACGCGGAAGTTGTCCACATACCAGCCGTAATCGGAAGTTCCCGAGTCAGAGCCAAGCCGGAAGCGGAACTTCACGTCCTGACCGGCCAGTGACGAAAGGTCAAGGCGACTGGAGATATATCCACGGCTATCGCCGACGAAGGCGGAGCGGCCTCCAAGTGGATTGTCAGTCCCAGTCGCAGTTGAGATGGTGCCTCCGTAGCCGTTCGTTGTGATCAGCGATCCGGCGTCATGCCATGTGGAACCGTTGTTGGTCGAGTACTCAATGACACCACCGTCATAGTTTCCGACATTGCCGTCTGTGTTCGTCTCGAACCCGTAAGCGTGGTCGAAGTACAGCCTGCCTCCGCTCGGCACCCGAACACTGCTGCCCATAGTGATTGAAGTGTCGGCCCGCACCGCGCTGTCGTCGCCCCACAAGTTGTCGGTGCCACTCTTGGCGTACCCGCCGTTAGCCGGATCCTCTGACCCATAAAGCCAGTGGTTGGAACCTGCTGTCGCAGCCTTGACCCAGGTGTGCGATCCGTCAAAATTGTCGAAGTAGGAGTTGGACGGGGTCCCTGTCTCACAGAGAGTTGCCTTCGGAGTCGCCGCGTTTGTTGGGGTCTGTGGCATCTCAGTTGCCACAACCGCCTTGTCTACCTGCTGACAGTCGCTGCTCGTGACAGTCGCGCCAGCGATCAACGATTGGCAGCCTTGAGACAGGGCGGTTCCCAAGAGCGGAGCAGCAGCTCGGCTTGGTACCAAACGTGAGCGGACTTGGTCAAGCCAATCCCCGTGATGGACTGGCCGTTGAACGTTGCGCCGTCCGTGATCAGATATGCGGCCTTGTTGGTGACGCCTGAGTTCGTGTGAACTCCGCCCGAATCAGCGACGGCCGCGTCTGCCGTGTAGTTGGTACTGGATGTCTTGTCAGGGTCTCCAAACTTGGTCGGATCCGCCATGTTGCGAAGACCGCCCGAATAGCCCGCAAGATCCTCGCCAATCAACCACTTGACACCAGCTGTGTCATTGCCTTGACCATTCCATTGGTCAACAAGCTCGCCAAATACATCGGAGAGACCCTCGTTGATTGCGCCTGACTGGAAGTAGTAGAAGAGGCCCGAGGTGTAGTCCGTTATCCCATGGGTCAACTCATGCGCGACAACATCGTCGGCAGCCGAGTAACCAGCGCCGTAGATCATCTGACTTCCATCCCAATACGCATTTGCAAATGGGCACTGGCTTGAATCCGGGCAGTATCGAACTGTCGAATCAATTCGCATTCCCGCCCCATCAATGCCGTCTCGGCCAAGAATTGTGTTGTAAAAGTTGTAGGTACTTCCCGCGTAGTCGTAGGCATGGTTTGCATCGCTTGCAGCGCCACCGGTTACCGCTGCGCCACCCTCAACACGAACTGGGGTTGAACTGCCGCATGGCACCCTGTTGTTCGTGCTGGCCGCGTCACACACTCGACGGTTGAGTCCAGCCTCCAGCCGGTCAATGGACGCAACAGGGAAGCCACGCTGCGCGTCGATATAGACCATTCGGCTGATCAGATCCTTGCCTTCTCGGGCCACTGGCACCTGCCAAACCAGCGCTGCCCGCTGAAGTCCGGGTCCGCCGAGAATCCGCGGGTCGAAAAATGCAAGCTTGGGAGCCCCAGTCACATGCGCACGGGTAGTTGCCCCCTTGCTGACGGCTGCAACGGCTTCAGACTGTGCCTGACCAGCGGAAATACCTGGGGCCGCTGAGGGAACCCTGCCGGAGAGTGTCTCGGCGCTTCCAGCGACCACCCGGTTCTGGGCGTCAATCGCGACAACGACCTGGCCGCCAAGGACTGGTGTGCCCGAGTGAACCTCCTGCAGACGAACGATTCGCTGTCCCTGCGCTGGTGACTTTGTCACGCTCAAAGTCTTTAGCGAAGCCACGTCTGTGCCGCGCAGAATCTTTGAGTTTTGGGCCAGCCACGCAGTCGCAACCTCCACGGCACTTGAACCAGAGATAATGCCCTTTGGCCGAACAGCCCTTATGTGATTCGGAGCGACAACAGGTCGCTTGGCCACCTTCGCGCCCGAGGGAATCAGCGCTGCAGTGCCGCCGGAACCCACCAATGTGAGACCCCCGGTTACAAGTACCCCAACGGTTGCTGCTGCCAGGAAGGCCCGCGATCGGGGGGAAGGGCGATTCATCTAGTGAATCCTATTGCCGCGAGGTAAAGGTTTCGCTATGCAGAGTGCAAATCATTGCCTTGTTTGGCAGCGATTTGTCCGACACTGGCGCTCAAAGAAGTTTGGCCTTTGCTGAAGTGAACTCCTCATCGGTGAGAGAACCATCCTTGTGCAGTGCGGCAAGGCGAACCAACGCGTCAACACCGGATTCACCACCGGAAGTCATGGTTTCGGTCGTGGCGCTCTCCCGAGGAGTCATCACCTGCGTCGTCTCTTCTGAAGCGGGAACGGGACCGTCGGGCGAGGCCTTGCGATCGCGGACCTGACGGGCTGCTGCGGCAGCTGACTCCGCCCCACTCGATACCCCACTGCTCAGCGTGTCCTTGAGTTCCACCCATGCACTCCGAAGGCGTTCTACAGCCTCATCAGAATTGGCTTCTGGGAACTCCGCAAGAGTCATGCGCCTCAGACCCCACACGCCCGCGCCGACAAGCGCGATGAAGATAAGCACCGTGACCCACTGACGGGTTGATGGAATTGGCCCCCAGATAAGGAACAAAAGCAACAGCGTGTAGGCAAACCCGTAGCTCAGCTCTGGTCGCTGGTTTGTCCAAGGTGCGACAAGCCGCCGGAACTCAGTCGCAAACTTCCAGCGTCCACCGAGGGTAAGGAACAGAATGACAATCACAGCGATAGTGATCGTGTTCGCTGCAATTGACTGAAGCATGTCCGTGGCGATACTCCAAGTGGCTTGGGCTGATGGCCGGGAAGCATCCGTCGGCGCAACTGCATCGATGAATACCCCTTCAGCGATACCGCGGGTGGCGAGCGCAATGAGCGAGGCCAGAATCAATGCGAATGAGCTGACAAGAACAGTCCTCCTGCGACGCCCACGGTTGACCGCCACAGCACATCCGAACAGGAGGAACGCGAGCAGAGGGAAGATCACTGACACTGCTTCAAGGAACTGGGCAACGCTTCGGATCTTGCCGATCTGGTCGGAGCTGAAGACGGTCACGCTTGCCTGGCCGGGCTTGATCTTCTCCGCCTGCGACTTCAGCCCAACACGCGAGCCGATGTCGATTGCTGCCTGCCGAATCTGATTGACGATGTCAATCACCTGCTGACTCAGTTCCTTGTGGGCCGCCTTCCAGACGGACTGAACTGCGCTGGTCGCCAAAGCCTGCTCGATGCCCGACTGGGCAAGGTTGCGCAAGGCGTCCGAAGCCGGACCGGCAAGGATCTGCGCCTGGTCGGGCAGTGCCTTCTCTATCTCCGCCTGAACATCAACATTTTTGTAGATCTCGTTGGTTATGAACAAGGCGGTCTGGTCACGAATCGTCTTGTTCTTCAACAGCTGAGTGGAGGTGTTGCTCCAGTTGTCAGCGTTGAGTATTTGACGGTCCGCCCAGACGGCAAACAGTGAGATAACGCTCAGGATTGTCGCAATGACAATCAGCACATTGGCGGCAAGACGCCCTCCACGGTGCTCCTCAACAGGCTCGAGACCTGATTCAGGCGTCTGCGAATTCATCACCCGATCGTACCCTCTGATCGCCTGAGTGGAGGGGCATGAATGCGTTAGCGGTTTCTTGGCAAACTGTTACGGGAATCTTCTATGCCCACTTGCGGGTTTCCCCTAGTCTGGAATAGTGATTAGAAGAAGCACGATTCTCTTTTTTACGGTCATGGCAACCGCAGTAATCCCGGCCCAGGCTTTGGCTCAATGCGAAGGGGCTGACCACCAGCCCACAGCGGCCTCTGCGAAGGCTGATCGAACTGCTGTCATCTGCCTGGTCAATGAACGGCGAAGGGCGGCCCATGTGCGCAGATTGACTCAAGTTGCAGCCCTTGACACGGCGGCTGCCGCCTACTCCAAGCGGCTTGTCGCACAGCACTTCTTCAGCCACTTCTCCCCAGGTGGAGGTTCAGTCGAGGGGCGCGTTGGCGCCACCGGTTACTTCCGCGGCACATCGGATTACATGGTCGGGGAGAACCTTGGTTGGGGTACCGGAATCAGGGGGACCCCTGCCTCAATGGTTGCCAGCTGGATGGCAAGCCCCGGTCACAGGCAGACAATGCTGATGAGCGACTTTCGACATGTTGGCGCTGGCGTTACATACGGAACCCCAATCGGCGCGATTGGGGCCACCTACTCCGTCGTGTTCGGAGATCGCGTGCTTGTCAGAACCAAAGCCCACACATCGTGCAGCAGCAAGTCCCGTCGGGGGACCGCGAAGTGCCGGGCAGCGGCAAAGCGGAACCGGGCGCACCGCTGAAGTTCATCAGCGAGCGCCCGGGCCCTTGTTCCCCACCGGCTGAGTCGGGTTCAGCCGGTAAGTCTTGGACTCCCGCACTTGGAGAAGTGGCGCAGGAACTTGGTGAAGGTTGGGTTCGCTCCTGTCACGAATCCGACCACAGCTGAGAAGCGATGTGAGCCGTAGGAGAGCTTGCTGACCGCGGACTGGAAGAGGTAATAACGCCCGTGATAGTTCGGCTTGGTCATCGTGACCTTCTTCTTGCCATCCCGATAGAAGGTGACCTTCCTGATACCCGTGCCAGAAACTCGGATGTAAGCCTTAGCGGTTCGAGCACATCCTGTGGTTCCCCTGGCAATCGCGCTGGCCAATACCTGACCGGATGGGTTGTTCGTGAACGTGCAGGTCACGGTCTCGCCTGGCTGAAGGCTGATCGATGCGGTCCTGTCAACAACCGAGCCGGTTGATTCTCCACCGTCGTCGTTTGCATCGCTGCAGACAATGCTGTCAAGCACGAAGCCAGCGGTGATGTCCTCGGTCACCTTGTAGTCGCCGGTCGCCACATCGAAGGACTTGGTGCCGCCGTCAACGAGCGAGAAGGTGGATATTGGATCGGTAAGAGGTCCGGTGAATCCAAACTGCGTTGCGGAGCCGCCCGGCACTGTCTTTGCGATCACGATGGTCGCTGTGTTCCTCGTATTCGTGATGGTGCAGACGATCTTTGAGCCGTCAGTGATGGTTACATCAACGGTTGTGGCATCAGCACTGGCGACCGTTGTGTCGCCGTCCTTGCAGAGGACGGAGGACGTGTAATCCGCGAGGTTGCCGACAGAACCCGCAGCCTCGGAAACGGTGTACTTGCCAGTGTTGAGCGTCAGACCACCAGTGGTTCCACCATCCGTTGCGTCCGTCTTCTTCGTCGTTCCATCGAGCTTCAGATCAAACAATCCTGGATCCGTATTCGGACTCAAGGACTTAGTGATCGTCAGCCCACCCGTCTTGCGCGTGTTGGTCACGGTGCAGACAATCTTTGAGCCATCAGTGACCGTGACATCAACGGTTGTCGCGTCAGCTGAAGCGACGGTTGTGTCCCCGTCCTTGCACAAGATCGACGAGGTGTAGTCAGCCAAGTTGCCGACGCTGCCCGCGGCCTCACTGACCGTGTACTTGCCGGTGTTGAGCGTCAGGCCACCCGTGGTTCCACCGTCAGTTGCATCAGTCTTCTTCGTGCTGCCGTCGAGCTTGAGGTCAAACAATCCTGGATCCGTATTCGGACTCAAGGACTTCGTGATCGTCAACCCACCGGTCTTGCGCGTGTTCGTGACAGTGCATACAATCTTTGAGCCGTCAGTCATCGTGACAGTGCAGACAATCTTTGAGCCGTCAGTCACCGTGACATCAACGGTTGTCGCGTCAGCTGAAGCGACGGTTGTGTCCCCGTCCTTGCAGAGGATCGACGAGGTGTAATCCGCGAGGTTGCCAATAGAACCGGCAGCCTCGGAAACCGTGTACTTACCAGTGTTGAGCGTCAAACCACCAGTGGTTCCACCATCAGTCGCGTCCGTCTTCTTCGTCGTGCCGTCGAGCTTGAGATCAAACAATCCTGGATCCGTATTCGGACTCAAGGACTTAGTGATCGTCAACCCACCCGTCTTGCGCGTGTTGGTGATCGTGCACTTGATGTGGTCGCCGTCGGCCACCGTCACCTCAAGGGAGGTTCCATCCGTGGGTGGGACCCTCTCGTCACCCTTCAGACAAAGGATTGACGAGGTGTAATCAGCGAGGTTTCCGACGCTGCCAGCCACTTCGGAAACAACGTGGGTCCCGGCCTTAACAGTCACAGCTCCGGTCGTGCCACCATCAGTCGCATCGGTCTTCTTCGTCGTCCCATCAATCTTGAGATCAAAGAGACCCGGATCAGTGTTTGGACTCAAGGACTTGACGACCTCGATCGAACCGGCCTTCAGCGTGTTGGAGACGGTGCAGATAACGCTTGATCCACCCTCAATTGTGACATCAATGGATGTGCCACTTCCACTCGCAACAGTCGTCAACCCGTCCTTGCAGAGGATCGAGGACGTGTAGTCCGAGAGCGACCCAACCGAGCCTGCGGTCTCGCTGACCGTGTGAGTCCCGGAGTTGACCGTCATGTCGCCGGTGTTGCCGCCATTGGCCGCGTCTGACTTCTTCACAAGCCCATCCAGCCGAAGGTCAAAGAGGCCAGAGTCCGATGCCGGGGTCAGGCTCTTGACGATCTTGAGAGTCCCCCATTTACGCGTGTTGGTGAACGTGCAGACGATGTCCTGATCGGCCGCAACATTCACGACACCACCAGTGCTGTCCACTGCACCCTTCGAATCGGCACATGCAAGTTCCTGCGTGTAGTCCGAGAGACTCGTTCCGGCGTGCCCGGCCTCGGTGATCGTGTGATCTCCGACGGCTGCGGTCGTCTTGCCCGTGGTCCCACCATCGCCCACATCAGTCGCCTTTGCAACTCCGTCGATCTTCAGGTCAAATCGACCAGCTGAGTCAGATGGCACAACCGTCTTGTTGACCGTAATCGTTCCGCCGCAGATCTTTGCCGCAATCGCCTTAAGCACGGCAGCAAGAGCCGAAGGGTCGCTTGCGGTTGTGTAATCCGTGCCGTCAGTCGGACCTGAGACTGCTGAAAGGTTGGCTGTGGACATGCCCGTACCAACGCCTACACCCAAGATCGTCTGTGACCCTGAATCCCCAGGTATGCCGGTGGGGCTCTTCGCAGTGTTTGCGGAGGCGACGCCGTAGGTGATGTCGTCGATGGTTCCGTTTGCGCCGCTTGGACTCTTGCCCTGGCGAACTGTCGGGTTGCCGTCTGTAACGAAGACAATCACGTCAACGTTTGCGGCGGCCGCATCATTGAGGGCCGCATCCCAGTTTGTGTAGCCCGAACCACTCGTGTTGTTCGGGTAGATGTTGCTGACCCTCGTCTTTGCGTCGTTTTGTCCCGTAACCGTGTTCAGGTCGTACTGAGTGGTGTTGTCTGGACTCGAGTTGGTTGCAAACGAGGAGATCTTGAGGTTCGTTGGAGTGTCGGAAAGCGTGTTGATGAAAGTGTTCGCAGCCGTCTTGTAGGCATTGTTGTGACCCGATGTTGAGCCCGACGTGTCAAGCAGTAGGAGGACCCGAAGACCATGACCGCATGAGGTGGGCAGTGGCGGGTTGTCAAGCGCGTTAATGAACCGGGTGCTCGCCCCAAGTGAGGCTGGAGAGCGCTCGCCAACCGCTTGGGGCCGTCTTCTCCCGCACATAGTGGGTCCCCGTGCTGGTGGAAAGCGAAGCAAGTCCAGAAGAATCGGTTGGCCCAAATGGGGTGGAGCTGCCAAACCCAGTCGAGGTGCTCTCCTCAAATGTTGCCCCAGCGAGCGCGTAGGAGTAACCCAACGCAGTGTTGTCAAGCGGCTTGCGGAAGCCACCCTTGTAAGCCTGGAAAGTGCCTGACGATGGCGAGGAGGCCGGCGCGGTATCTGGTCCCACCGATGCGATCACGGCCGCTGTCGTTGCGAATATTGCGAATGCAGTGCCAACAGAACGCCCGACATGAGCGTTAAATCTGGGGAACATGATGGACCTCCGAGTCCGCACTTCGTATGTCCGAGAGACCCCACTCGAACTTCGTCTGGTACTCAATAAAGGTAGAGTCGAAGCTCACCTTTACAGCGGTGGGAATGCGCAGAGCTGGATGTGGTTATTCCCCTCATCCTTCGTAAATCTCCGCACGCCTGAATAAGTAATTCGCCGAACCTCTTCCCCGTCTGAGGGGATGCGCTCAAGCAAAAGAGCCACCTGCCAGAAGGCAGATGGCTCTCTAAACGACTGAACTACACGACGGCTGTGGCTAGACGCCGGTGATCTGACCCTTCAGCTTGTCGTACTCAGCGTCGGTCAGCTTGCCCTTGTCATGAAGGCCGGAAAGGCGCTCGAGCTCTGTTGCTGGTGAAGCGGCTGCTGCCTGCTCACGGATGTAGTCATTCATCTGACCCTGCATCTCCTGCTGCTGCTTGATGGCGCGCTCACGCATGCCCGAGCCGCGGAAGATCAGGTAGACAAACGCCGCGAGGGGCGTCAGGAAGATAAGGGCGAAAACCCAGAGTGCCTTTACTGCCCCTGACATCTCGTGATCACGGAAAAGGTCCGAAATGATCGTGATCAGGATCCAGAACCAAAGTACCAGGAAGAAAATCGCGAGGGTCGTAACCAGCGCTTCTCCAAGGCCATAGCTTGCCAGTGGCATGCAATTCCTTTCATTGAATTTAGTCCCGCTATCTGCGGGACCGGAATTGGACTCTACCCTGCACCGCTTCCGGCGCAGGGCGCAGGGGAAAACTTCAGCGGCTGGGGTGGTCGCTACTTAGGCCCGCGGAGTCTTGGAGACCTTCACGTCGAAGAACACGCGGCTGTCTGCCTCCGTGACTTTGGTGACTGTCACATACATGTCATAGACCTTCCCGGGAGCCTCGCCGATGGAGCAGGTCATCTTGGTTCCCACCTTCGCGGTCAGGTCCGAAGGGCACTTGATCGCTGGCACCTGGGACGCGGGCACCCCCACAACCTTCGAAAGTTCAATGGCGCTCTGCTTCTCCACATCAGCTTGAGACATTGACTTCCCTCCCACAGACGCGGAGCATGCGCTCAAAGAAAGACTTGCCACGCAAGCGGTAACCAGGAGGCCGGAGCGAATTGGTCCTCGACGTCCGCCTGGAGCCTTGAGGGTTGACGAGGCCGGTGAGAGCTCGCGAAGCGGGACCAGCGAAACATTGGGCATTAAGGCCCTCCTGATGGAATTTTTCCTAACACCCCATTAGACAGGCAGAGTGTCCTCGCCGCCACACAACATTAGGCAAAGAGTCTCGCGGGGGCGCATTGTGGACTTTGCGGCGCGCCCCTTGAGGCAGTCCACGAACTCCAGTCCGTAGACTGGATTCCACTTATGAACTTGGAGATACGAATCAAATGAACTCGTCCCTCTTCATCGGTGCCACCGCCATTAATTCGAGCGAGCTTGCCCCAGTCGTCGCGGTTGCTGCCACCGGAGCGCTTGCAGGAACGATCTCCGTCATCTTTGGAAACCGCGGACTCCTCCTGCCTGCCGTTGTACTTGAGCTGCTGGCAGGCATCCTGATCGGCCCCCAGCTGGCAGGCCTACAGGTATCTCACCTTCTGCTGTTTATGCAGTCGCTCGGGGTGGGACTGCTGTTCTTCTTCGCAGGGTACGAGATTGACTTTGACCGGTTGAAGGGAGACCCCCTGAAGCTTGCTCTGCTCGGTTGGGCATTCTCACTCGTTCTCGCCTATTCGATTGGGGGACTACTCGCAGCCGCTGGCATAGTGGTGTCGCTGCTCTACACGGGCTCCGCGTTGGTAACCACGTCAATTGGCACATTGATTCCAATCCTGTCTGACTCCGGCGAGCTCAAAACCAAGGTGGGAACGAACCTTCTGGCGGCTGGAGCTATAGGAGAGTTCGGTCCGATTCTCCTCCTGACCCTTTTCCTCTCAGGAGAAAAGACCGGACCCGAACTGCTCACGCTTGCTTCATTCATCGGTATCGCTGTAGTCCTGGCCCTGCTGATCTCGCGTTCGAGACACCACTCCCTACCTCTCCTGGAGGGATCCGTAGAGAAGAGCTCCCAGATAGCCGTCCGGTGGTTCTTCCTGTTGGTGATCGGCCTCGTGCTTTGCGCATCCGAACTTGGCCTTGACCTTCTCCTTGGCGGGTTCGCCGCCGGGATGATCGCGCGGCAGATGATCGGAAAGCGGGAAATCAAGGAGTTCGAGACTAAACTGACCGCAGTGGCGTTCGGCGTTTTCGTTCCATTCTTCTTTGTTGTGAGTGGCATGAAGCTTGATGTCAGCGCTTTGTTTACAAGCGCGTCAGGCGTACTCAAAGTGCCGCTCTTCTTCGCTCTGTTTCTCATCGTCCGAGGGACGCCAGCTCTGGTTCTCTACAGAAAGACGCTAGACCGAACGGAACGAATTGCACTCGCGCTGTTCTCATCAACCCAGCTTCCGCTGGTACTTGCAATCACAATGGTCGCTCAAGAGACGGGCCATATGAGGGCCGACACAGCGGCGGCACTCGTGATGGCCGCGGTGCTCTCAACCCTGATCTATCCGATCCTCGGGCTTCAGATTCGTAAACGGGCCGCAGAGGGCGTCGCCGCCTGATCCGAGCCGTACCCTGGGCACACAGCCCGTCCCCGACGCACAGCATGATGCTCAAAAGCAATGGGACCCATAGTCATACTCGCGCTCGGCTCGTCCGTATTCCCAACGCTCTTGGCTGGCGTTGCGATTCTCCTCTCACGTGACAAGCCAGCGAAGCTCCTCCTCGCCTTCTGGTTGGGAGGGCTGACTGTCAGCGTTATCGCTGGCATTCTGATCGTGGACGCGTTTGGTGAGAAGGCGTCGTCCCTTGGGGCGAGCGGAAGCACCCTTGCTCCCCCGTACAGCATCGCCGCAGGGGTGGCCGCGATTGGCCTTGGAACGCTGATCGGGACGAAGCGTGGTCGCGGCTGGATCGACGGATGGCGGGCTAGACGCTCAGAGAGAAAGCCACACAAGGATCACAAGAGTCAGCCTTGGCAGGACCGGATGCTCGGAAACGGATCCGTGATGCTCGCCGCAACCGCGGGAGGAATCCTGAACCTGCCCGGCCCCTTCTACCTGATCGCCCTCGGTGACATTGCCTCCGGCAACTATGGCTTCTGGTCACAAGTTGGGCTGATACTGATGTTCAACGTGATCATGCTCGCCCTTGTCGAGCTTCCAATGATTGGATTCATCTTTGACCCAGAGCGAACCGATGCTTGGGTCAGCAGCTTTGCCAGCTGGCTGAACCGCAACGGGATTCGCATCATTGCCCTACTCGCCATGCTCTGGGGCACAAGCCTCATCGTCAAGGGCATAAGTGATGCGGGAAGCACACCGAAGGCGTCGAGCAGCAAGGAATCTCAGGCAGCTGGTCCGGCAACTGCGTCAGCGCTGACGTACTCCGCCATCAGTCGCGCCTCGTCCTCCTGATTTGGGAAGAACTTCCAGACCGTCAGTCCGCCGATGCCAATGGCGATGACTCCGACCGAGTAGGCCCAATGTTGGCCGTCGACAAACGACTGCTTCGCCGCTGCCACGATCTGGTCTGAATACTGCGGATAGGCCTTGGCTATCTGCGCGGCCCCAGCGTATGACTTCTCCATCTGATCTGTGACGGAGTTCGAAACCGAGGAGGCCTGCGGCGACGCAGCTATCTGGTTGGCAAACGAGGTCGCGTAGCCGGCGGTCAGGATCGCGCCAAGGATTGACTGCATGATCGCTCCACCCAAGTCCCGCTGAAGGTCCGCCGTACCCGAAGCCATTCCAACGCGATGCACGGGAACCGACCCTGTAAGCGAGTGTGATGCCGGAGTTCCAGCGAAGCCAATCCCCGCTCCGATCAGAGCGAAGGGCAATCCAATCTTCCAATAAGGGATGTGGTCACCCCAGAGCACAAGCATCGCGAGGAATCCAACGAAACACAACAGGTAACCGACTAGGAGAGTGAACCGAGAGCCCTTGGCCTCAACAAGCGTGGCTGACCTTGGGGCTATGAGAATCATCATCACGGCCCCTGGCAGGATCGCCATTCCTGCCTCAAAGGTTGTATATCCGAGCACGTTCTGCATGAACTGCTGCCCCACGAACATTGCGCCCATGAGCGACCCAAAGACGACCATCCCGGCAGTTGCCGCAACCCAGAAAGTCGGCCGGGCCGCGTACTTGAGGTCAAACAGGGGATCTTTGCCGCGGCGCTGACGTCGGAAGAAGAGCAACCCCGCGACCAGCGCGATTCCAGCGAGCACGGCCGCGACCTCGCCTTGATTTGGAACCGTCGCGAAGTTGATTGCGAGAACGAGAGAAGCGACGAGCACGGCTGACAAAACGCCGCCAAGATGGTCAACGGGATCGCTGTTCTCATTGACATGTTTCGGAATCGCCTTGACCGCCAGCACCAGGGCGCCAACCGCAAGTGGAAGCGTCAACAGGAACACGGATCGCCACGCGAACCAGATCAGGAGTGCTCCGCCCACCATCGGACCGAGGGCGTTCATTGACCCGCCGATTCCTGACCACAAGGCAATTGACTTAGTCCTTGGCGGCCCCGACCAGAGCGCGGTGATCAGCGCAAGCGTGGTCGGGTACGCCATGCCGGCACTGAGTCCACCCAAGAGCCTTCCCGCAATCAGAACATTGATGTTCGGCGCGTATGCGGCAATTAAGCACGCGGGGATTGAGAAAGTAACGCCAAGCAGAAGCATCCGCTTGCGCCCGTAGCGGTCTCCAACCGCCCCCAGGTAAAGAACTGACGCGGCCAAACCGAGGGAGTAGGCGACCGCCACAAGGTCAAGCTCGGTCTGCGAAGCATCAAATGCTCGCGCTATTGACGGAAGGGCGACATTCGCCACGGACAGGTTGAGGTTGGCGACCGTTGCGACGAGAATCAGCGCGGCGAGAACGAACGGCGCTCGCTCCGGGGTTCCTTCAACTCGGTTATCGGCAATCGCTGACATCAACCTCTCAACCCTAAAGCCTCAAAGAGACGGGCGGGACTCGAAGGGAGACAGGTCAGCTTGGCGTCAGGCGGCCGACCGTCTTGCCAAGACACCGGCAAGCCATGTCAAGGCGGCAGTCGCGACGATTATCAGCAGGAATGTGAGCGGCGTTGGATGAGACACGACAAGAAGGAGAGATGCTCCAATGCCTACGATCGCCACCCGGGAAACTGCGAGCAGACCGTCGCCCTTGAGGTCTGCAAAGGCGGCCTTTCCGTTGCCTGACCACCAAGCGCTGAATGCCACGAGCAGGCCGATGACCGCAATGATCCGGAGCCCGCGGGCAAAGTATCGGACGATCGTGTCGAAGAAGGCCTGTGCCGCGTCCTGAGGAACATTTGCGGGAAGACCATCAAGGTAGAACCACTCGCCAAGGGAAAGCAGCAACCCGACGAGGACCATCGAACCGGCGAGCGAGAGCCCCACGGTTATAACCGTCCTCCGCCTTACCTTGGACAGGAGGATGGCAAGCGCGAACAGCAGCGGTGCAAGGATTAGGAAGATGAGCGTAAGGCCCTTCAGAGCCTTGATTCCTGATTGAGCTGACTGCAGGGAGGACAGGTCGAAAACGACCAGGGTCGGCGATTGGGCTGGCTGTTCGACCTTGAACCCGGCGTTCTTCAGGAACACGCCCGCTGGACCAATGATCGGCTTCAGGTCGAGTTTGATTTCCCCCTTGGCTGCCAGCTGGTTCAACACCGTCCTCTTGCCCGTGAGCGCAGCCACCATCTGCTCATGTGAGTTCCGGCTGATGATCTTCCAGAGCGATGCAAACTGCTTGGTGGACAGGAGCTTGGCGATCTGGTTGTGAACAAACCCTGTGATTGCTTCTGAAAGGGGTCCTGCCAGCGGCGCGGCCTTCGGCGGCAGCGCATCTCCGATGACCTTCTTGGGGTTCGTTGCTGCGACGAGCCTGGCCGTCACAGCATCAGTGATCGCAGACTGAACAGCCTTGTTTTGGGCAAGAGGGGCGACCGTAGCCACGTACTTGTTGGTATCGAGAACTTGGTTTCGAACCCATGTGAAAGTGACCGCGAGGATGGAGCATACGCACGCTGCAACCACTATCGAGACCACCCACTTCGACTGCTTGCTGGCGGTTGACGGTGCGGCGCTCACGGCGGGGGATTCTGTCATCGGGCGATTATTCAGCCATCAACGGACGGGCCGCAGTCCTGCTCGGACAAACCTGTCCAAAGCGCATAGAATGGCACCATGATTCTTGACCGAATGGCACGCAGACTCCAAGTCTCCGCAGCAGACAAAACACTTCCGGGGAGTGACTCCCCCACTTACGCCGTGCCAAAGCGCCATGCGGTCCTGAAGGAATGAAGCGCGTTGGCTTTGGAATGGGCTGTTTCTGGGGAGCAGAACGCATCTTCTGGCAGCTCGATGGAGTCCATTCGACAGTCGTCGGATATGGCCAAGGCACCACTCCCAACCCAACCTACGAAGAGGTCTGCTCCGGACACACAGGCCATAACGAGGTGGTTGAGGTTGTCTACAACCCAGAACAAATCACATTCGCTCAGCTCCTGAAGGTCTTCTGGGAAGGACACGACCCGACTCAAGGGATGCGGCAGGGCAATGACCTTGGAACGCAGTACCGGTCTGGCATCTACCCAACGACGCCAGAGCAGCAAGCAGAGGCGAATGAATCCATGGCGCGGTATTCGAGCGCGCTCGATGCGTCACAGCTTGGACCGATCACGACGGAGATCGAACCGTTCAACAACTTCTTCCCCGCCGAGGAATACCACCAGCAGTACCTGCACAAGGTCCCGAATGGCTACTGCGGGCTTGGCGGCACGGGCGTGTCGTGCCCGATCGGCACAGGTCAGTCGCTCACCTGAGCGGCCATTCAATAACCGAG
>JAPLCH010000046.1 GCA_026392325.1 Solirubrobacterales bacterium
GGAACGACCGCTCCCAAGTAGCCCTGCTTGGCCATCATCCCAACGAGCTCTGTGTCGAAGTGTTCATTTCGATCGTTCTCCTTGGCACGTTCAACCACGTTCGCATCTGTGAATGCGCGTGCCGTGCTTCGGATCAGCTCTTGCTCGTCTGTCAGGTCAAAGTCCACTCTGGCTCCAATTCCCTTGTTCCCCTCCGAGGGTACCCCTTGGCGGGATACGATCGCACTTGTGGACGGGTTCGCGATAGTCATGTTCGGAGGGGTCGGGGCAGTCACCCTCATCCTCTGGCTGCTTGGGCGATCTTCCCCCGGCTCCGGAACCGACTCCGTCGGCCTTCAGTCAGCGCGAGAGATTGAGGAACGACGCACGACCCTTGAGATAGAAGATGATGAGCAGGTGCGGGAAGCCCTGGCGGCGCTCAGGGAGAGAAGGGCTAAAAGGACCGGGCAGATGGAGCCCCGGCCAAACACCGAAAATGAGGACTGAAAGAGCATGGCTCGAATACTGATTGTCGGATGTGGACGCAGAGGGATTGAACTGGCGGCGAAGCTCCAAGCGGATGGACACGCGGTGCGTGGCACCACACGCAGCGACGCAAGGGTGGAAGAGCGTGAAAAGGCAGGCATTGAGGCAGGGGTAGGGGATCCGGACCGAATCGCGTCGATCCATTACTCAATGGAGAACGCAACGATCATGTGCTGGATGCTCGGCTCAGCGGAAGCTGAGGATGGATCGCTCGAGTCCCTGCATGGAACCCGTTTGCAAATGATGCTTGAACGGACCATTGACACAACGGTTCGAGGCGTTATTTATGAGGGATCTGGCACCGTGAAAGCCGAGTACCTCGCGAGTGGCGCTGCCGATGTTGAACGGATCTGCGGCAAGAACGAGATTCCTTGGTCTGTGGTCACAGCTGACCCGGCAGATTCCGCCAGCTGGACCCAATCAGTCAAGGCCCAGATCGACGAACTTCTCACCCGCGACCGCGGCTGAGGGCAAACGGCCTAGCCGTACTGCTCAGCCCCGGGCGGGTTACTCGCTGTTTGGATCTGCTGACGAGTGTTCAATCCGATCAAAGAGATCAGCCAGAATTCGCGCTGTTGCTCCCCAGATGAACCTGTCGCCCAGTGGATAGACGGCAGTTCTGAAAGCCACATCACGGCGACTCAGCAGTGCCCTGTCGGCGCTGTTCATCAGGTTGGCCACATCAAGAACTGTGATCTCTGCGACCTCGGCGGGCTCGGCAATTCGTGCAGCGCCTGCTGGGACCAAGCCGACGAACGGGTGAAGTGAAAATCCTGTCGCAATCGTGGAAGTTGGCTGGAGTGCCCCGATGATCTCCACGTCAGTCGGTTCGATCCCGATCTCCTCATGTGTTTCGCGGAGTGCGGTGGCCAGAAGGTCTTTCTCTCCTGGATCGCGGCGTCCACCAGGGAAGCTGAACTCGCCGGGATGCCGGCGGAGGTCATCGCGCCTTCGGGTCAGGACAAGGCAAAGTCGGCCCTCAACCACAGTGAATGGGACCAGCACGGCTGACTCGGTTGAGCCCGGGGGCTCAAGCTCCACGGCCGCAGCAGGGTCAATCAGGAATGGGCGAAGCCGGGCAAGGGTGCCGACCGGGTCCATTGTGGTCAGGCTGGAAGCGCCTCTACGCGCTCATCGAACATGACCTCACC
>JAPLCH010000188.1 GCA_026392325.1 Solirubrobacterales bacterium
ACCGACCGCTTCTGTACACCCGATCGAAGTCAGCACTGCGGGTTATTCGCCCGCGACGCCCTTCGGAGCCAGCCACTAGACCGTGAGGCGCTTGCGGCCCTTGGCGCGGCGACGGGCAAGAACCCGGCGACCAGCCTTAGTCGACATCCGCTCACGGAAGCCATGGGTACGTGCGCGCTTGCGCTTCTTTGGCTGATAAGTCCGCTTCATAGAAGAAGGACCTTACAACGCCTCGGGCTTTCGTGTCGCGCGCGCAACTCTTGGTTTGGGAGCCGAAAACTTAAAAGGCCGAAAAATGCGGGAAAAGTACATCAACCCTGAGCCTCGCTTCACTACTGTCACCACGGAGGCCTCTGAAGACAAATGTCAATACTCGATCTCGAAACCACCTGGAACAGAATCCGCTCAGACCTGCGCGAGACAGTCAGCGATTCAACTTTCCAGATCTGGTTGGAGCCTCTGAAGGCATCTCGGTTTGAAGGTGAAGTGCTTTTCGTTGAAGCCCCGGCCGCAATCCGGCACTGGGTTGAGGGCAAGTTCGCGAGTGTCATTGGACAGGCAACGGAGAATATCCTCGGTCCGGCCGCAAGTGTCCAGATCACCGAGTTGACGACTGAGGGCCAGCAACCTTCACAGACCACTCAACCCTCAAGTTCAACTTCAGGGTTGAGTAATGCTTGTTTTCCAGCATCTTCTGACCCAACCCTCAAGCTTGACCCGAAGCTGACATTTGATCAGTTCGTGATTGGGGAGAGCAACAGACTCGCCCATGCCGCATCCCTTGCCGTGGCTGAGATGCCATCGCACACCTACAACCCACTCTTCCTTTACGGCCCTCCTGGTGTTGGCAAGACACACCTGCTTCAGGCCATTGGGAACCTAGCCTCCGAGAATGATTCCGGAACGCGGGTCCGTTACACAACAGCGGAAGACTTCACCTCAAGATTTGTTCGTTCGATCAGAGATGGAAGCACGCGCGAGTTCAAACAAGACTTCCGTGACGTTGACCTTCTCCTTCTTGATGACGCCCAGTTCCTCTCCAACAAGACTAAGACGGAAGAAGAGTTCTTCCACACTTTCAACAGCCTGATCGCGAGCGGCGCTCAGGTAGTGATCAGCTGTGACAGAACACCAGGCGACTTGGATGCCCTTGAGGACCGTCTGCGTGAAAGGTTCGGATCAGGCTTGGTCGCAAACATTGAGCCTCCCGAAATCACAACCCGACTTGCAATCCTCAGCATGCGCGCGAAGCGTGACCAACTTGGAGATATTCCAAAAGACGCTCTTGAGGCAATCGCTGAGCGCATCCGTGGCAATGTCAGGAGCCTTGAGGGTGCCTTGATCCGGGTCGTTGCTTACGCATCTCTCACAGGCGGTCGCCTGTCGAAGGAGACGACGACCCAGGTTCTCGATCAGCTCTATCCAGAGGCAACTAACACACCTCGTCGTAAAGGCATTAGTGAGATCAAGACAATCGTTGCCTCGACCTACGGTCTTAGTGAAGCGGATCTGGAATCTAAGTCCCGCTCTGCGAACATTGTTTGGCCTCGCCAGGTAGCCATGTACTTGGCACGCGAGGTCGCCGGTGAACCGCTGCCTGCGATTGGTCGGGAGTTTGGGGGACGCAACCACTCCACCGTTCTTAACGCCTGCCGAAGGGTTAAAGATCGAATCGCGGTAACTCCTGAAGACGCACTGGCAATCAAGTCTCTTGAGCGGATGATCGTTGGTAGTACCGACCGGGAAGACTGACAGCATCACTGTCAATCAACACAATCAACACAATCAACACACCTATGCCATCTACATCTATATCTCCTGAAAAGGGAACAATCGAACTTAAGGTTGATCGCCACGCTCTCCTCGAAGGGCTTCAGTCAGCTGCCAGAATCGCCTCAGCGAAAACGAGCATCACTGCACTCAGTGGTGTCCAGCTCGCTGCATCGGCAACTGGGATTGAGTTGCGTGCAACAGACTTGGAGCTTTCACTCCGTCTTCCGCTCAAGGGTGAAGTTGTCTCTGTCGGAGAGGTTGTGCTTCCAGCCCGTCTCTTTACAGACGTAGTCCGTGCGCTTCCCAACGGACAGGTGTCCCTGAAGGCAAGATCAACAAAGCAGGACGTTGAGATCAAATCGGGATCAGCAACCTTTGATCTCAAGACTCTCCGTGCCGAGGATTTCCCAACACTCCCTGAGGCAGTCGGTGACTCAGAGGTCACACTTCCAGCTGAGGTTCTTGACTCCACGATCAAACGAGTTGAACGGGCTGCCAGCTCAGATCCTTCAAGGCCAGTCCTTACTGGAGTTCTTGTCCAGGCAGAAGGAACCAGTCTCAAAATGGTTGCAACTGACTCCTATCGCCTCAGCGTCAAAGAGACAGAACTCTCCACCCCTCTTACTAATGCCTTTGAGGCGAACGTCCCAGCAAGAGCCCTCCAGGAAGCAGTCCGCCTTGCCAAGGGAGTCAAGGGAGATGTCGGTGACGATGAATCTGGGCCAGCTGCCGGTTCAGTAAGAATCGTCATGCAGGAGAACCAGATCGTATTTGACCTTGACGGAACGATCCTCGCGTCAAGACTCATCGATGGTCAGTTCCCTAAATATGCGGAGCTGATTCCAGATTCCTTTGATCACGCAGTGAAACTCTCAGCCTCAGAGTTGCTCGATGTTGTTCGCCGGATAAGCCTTCTGGCCCAAAGAACAAAACCACTCACGCTCTCCTTTGAGAAGGGTTCGCTGACGATCAGCG
>JAPLCH010000261.1:0-9425 GCA_026392325.1 Solirubrobacterales bacterium
ATTGAGGTTGACTCTGGCGCAGCAAAAGCTCTGGAAGCCGGTGGAACAAGCCTGCTCCCAGTAGGGGTAACAGCGGTTTCCGGCGACTTTGTCTCAGGTGACGCTGTTGAAGTTCTCTGTGAAGGGCGCCCGGTAGGGAAGGGTTTGGTTGCCTACTCGGCCGCGGATCTGGAGGCTGTCAAAGGGCTCAAGACTGATGCTGTGAAAACTGCGATGCCGGGCGCCCCAGACGAGGCCATTCACCGGGATCGTTTTGTACTTGCCTGACACCCCTATCCTCGGAGGAAATGATGTCAACTAATGAACAGAGCACGACCGAACTGCTGATTGCCGCCAAGGAGGCCTCCCGGGTTCTCGCCGGGTCCTCCGGAGAGGTGCGTGCCGCTGCCATTCGCGCCATCGCGGACGCTGTTGATGCAGGTCACGAGGAGATTCTTGCTGCGAATGCCCTCGATGTCGAAGCTGGCAAAGTCTCCGGGCTTGATGACGCGCTGATCGACCGACTGACACTCACCCCAGACCGGATCCGGGGAATTGCGGAAGGTGCCAGAGCGGTGGCCGATCTGGAGGATCCGGTTGATGAGGAGCTTGAGGGACACCGCCTTGACAACGGACTTGAGATCAGAAAAGTGCGCAGGCCACTTGGAGTGGTCGCAGTCGTATACGAGGCAAGACCGAATGTGACCATTGACTCCGCAGTCCTCTGCTTGCGCTCGGCGAACGCGGCAGTTCTTCGGGGCTCTTCAACTGCAGCGCACAGCAACGCGGTTCTCGCCCGGCTCGCATCAGCTGCGATCACAGCTAGCGGGCTTCCGGCAGCAGCGGTCACACTGATCGGTGGCGGGCGACGTGAGGAGCTGCAGGAGCTGGGAACCGCAACCGACCTCGTTGACCTGATCATTCCACGGGGTGGAGCTGGCCTCAAGAAGGCCCTTGAGGCCGTCGCGACGGTACCCGTGATCTACGCGGCTGCGGGCAATTGTCATGTCTATGTTGACGCTGAGGCCGACCTTGCGATGGCGCAGGCAATAATTGTCAATGCCAAGGTTCAGCGGCCAGGAGTCTGCAATGCCGCGGAGAGTCTCCTTGTTCATGAGTCTGTGGCTGCAGAGTTTCTCCCGGCTGCGCTTGGCGCTTTGGCAGCGGAAGGAGTGGAACTTCGATGTGACGGACGGGCAGCAGCCCTCGCTGGAAGTGGAGTGGAAGTCGTGTCCGCGACAGATGAAGACTTTGCAACCGAGTTCCTTGCTCCCATTCTCTCCATCGCCGTGGTTGATTCCGCCGATGCAGCCATAGCTCACATCGGTCGCTTTGGCAGTGGCCACTCAGAAGCAGTTGTTACATCTGATCGGGATGTGGCCAGGCAGTTCCAAGCTGAGGTTGATGCTGCGTGTGTTTATGTGAACGCTTCAACTCGATTTACCGACGGCGCCGAGTTTGGCATGGGTGCTGAGATTGGAATCTCCACACAGAAGCTCCATGCCCGCGGGCCGATTGGACTTCGTGAACTCACAACCTTCACGTATCTGATCGACGGCGACGGCCAGATTCGCGGCTAGGGAAGGCTGGGCTGACCAATGGCCAAGGTCGGCATTCTCGGCGGGGCATTCAACCCTCCGCACAACGGCCACTTGGCTTTGGCTAGGGCGGCGGTGGAGCAGCTTGGGCTTGATGAGCTTCTCTTCGTGCCTGCCTCCACGCCACCTCACAAGCCGGTGCAAGACGACCCAGGAGCTGATGCGCGGTTTGAGCTTTGCGCAGCCGCCGTTGAGGCGGAACCACGGATTTCTGCATCTCGGATGGAGCTTGACCGCGGCGGGGTCTCATTCTCCGTTGACACGCTCCGTCAGCTTCGCGAACAGAGGGGTGAGGACGAACTGGTCTTCATCCTTGGGGAGGATGCGATTCGGTCGTTGGCGCAATGGCGCGAGCCGGAAGCTGTTGTTGAGCTCGCTGACCTCGCTTGGGTGGCGCGGGACGATCAGTCTGATGAACCGGCCAACACGGCTGAAATTGAGGAGCTGGCGATGAGACTTGGAGCCACGAAGGCGCCCACTTTGCTCGCGATGGAGCCCAATGCTGTTTCATCAACTGAAGTGCGACGTCGTATTTCGGCCGCTGAGCCAATCGACGAGCTCGTTCCCACGGCGGTGGCAGTTGCCATTGAGCAGGGCGGGCTGTATCGCAGCAACGATTTGAGAGAGGCAGCAATGACTGAAGACAAGACTGAGACACAACCTGTGCTTACGGACGCTGAGCTGGCCGCTGAGGTAGTGAGGCTTGCCCACGACAAGAAGGGCACACAGGTCATAGAGATGGACCTGACGGGCCTTGTTGACTACACGGACCGCTTTGTGATCGTTACCGCCCGCAGTGACCGCCAGGCGAAGGCCATCCACGATGGGATCCTTGGTGAGCTGAAGATGAAATACGGCCTCATGCCGCGGCGGGTTGAAGGCCTTCCGGAAGGGCGCTGGGTACTGATCGACCTTTATGACGTGGTCGTCCACATTTTCCAGCAGGAGGCTCGCGACACTTATCGCCTGGAGAAGCTGTGGGGCGACGCTCCAAAGACAGAGCACGAGGATCTTCCTCCCGAGCCCGACTTCATGACGCCGGCTGAGTAGAGCGACCGATTCGCCCTGACGGTTGGGGCTTGATGGTTGGGGTCGGGATCCGATACAATCGCAATCGTGCATCGTATGATCCACCTGCTTCGCAGGAACGGAAGTGTCGGGGCGGCGACCTTGCTCGCAGTCGTGGTCATCCTCGGGATGGCAGTAGCGCCAGTGGCATTGCTGTGGCTCTCCCCGGCGCTGGCTTTGGTCCTGATGCTTGCGGTCGGCCTTTCGGAGCCAGCCACCGAATTCCTTGACCGGGCTCGCAGGTTCTTCTCCGGGAAACGTTCTCGCCGCCCGGTCAAACTGCCGATGCCCGGCTTGCCGGTGTTTGTTGCTCTCAGTCGCAGGGTGTTCACTCTGAACCTGGCAGTTCGGCCCCCTCCTGCAGCAGCCCCCCTTCACCACTAGGGCACTCGGCACTTCCGCATGGTTGGGCTGATGCCCACGCCATTGCTGAAACCAAGTGAAAGGAGGGCGCGTGAGCGCCCTGAACCCAAACAATGTCTTGAGTCGGTTGATGCCGACAGTTCGATGCCTCTTTACGGCAGGGTTGTGCACGGCAGTTTTGATTGCCTGTGCGGCTCCCCCCGTGGCATCCGCTGCCGCGCCTGAACCCTGTGGGGGAACGGCGCAGATAGATGATGCGTCCGGAGACGGCCACCACATCCCTGAGGATGTTTTGGCCGCGTGGTTCGCCGAATCAGGCGACTCCGTGAGCGCAGTCATCCAAGTGCGGCAGGCTGTTTGGGAACCGCAGCATGATGATTCAGATGTTGCGGGTTACTCGATGCTTTACAGCTTTGGTGGCCAGACCCATTATGTTCGAGCCCAGGCACCACGGCCTCCGGATTCGATCCTTTACGACTATGGGACATGGACGCGGGTAGGGGGCTTCATAAGTGCTGGAACTACCACCGGCATAGCCGTTGAGGGCTATCACGGAACAGTCACGGTCAACATTCCGGCAGCTGCCGGAGTAACTCGTGGGACGAAGCTGGGATCGCCGTTCGTACTGGTGTACGACGGAATTGTTTCCGGCGAGCCCCACTGGGTAGATCGTGCCCCCGGTGGTGTCACTCCGGATGATGGACTTGAGCGCGGAGCTGATTTTGTTGTCGGTTCGTGCTCGGTTGAGCCTCCCGTTGTCACTTCGGCAGTCGTCTTGAAGGCGCCGACAAGGATTACGGGTAAGGCCAACGTCACCCTGACGGGCACAGTTGTCCCGGCTCGCGCCGGCGTCGCCGTTGCTCTGACAGTTCAGGGGCGTGCATCGCGTGTTGTGCAGCTCACAACAGGTGCCGACGGATCATTCCGAAGTGTCGTTGCGGTCTCTGAGACAACCCGGTTCCGCGCCGTTGCGGAGACCATCGCGTCTCAGACCCGCACGTTGACCGTCTATTCCACTGTGAGGATCAGCATCAGGAAGATCCGAGCTGGGATATGGCAAGCAGACGGCATCGTCAATCCAGCGCTTCCAGGCAGTGCGTTGCTGCTCAGGACCAACGCATACCGACCAACTGCAACAGGCAAGGTTCTGAACGGTCGTTTTTCGATCCGTCTCAAGAACCCGACACGGGGCTCGTACGAGGCCGTGTACATACCGATCGGCACGACTGCCGAACGGTCTACATCAAACATAGGAGCACTTCGATGAAAACCATGTTCAAGAAGGCGGTCCCGGCTTTGCTGGCCGCTGTCGCATTGATCGTTCCGAGCAGCGCGATAGCGCACGGATCAGTCTGGACCACGTCCGTAAAGACGGCAACCGCCGCCGATGGTGGGGGCATCGTTGTGACCACCAGCAAGACCAGCTACCTAGCGAGCAACCACGGCTACGTGATTGCGTACACCGAGGCTAATGGGCTGAGTGATCACGGGATGATCAACTACAAGGCACTGCCTGGCAGCTATCGCAACCAGGCGTCGTTCACGTTGGACCGGTTGCTCTCCGAAGGTGACACGGGCGTTCAGACGCACGCGACATGTCAGGGAAGCAGTGGTGACGCGGCGAAGCTTTGGATCCCGGCGAACATAGCCGCGTGGCAGAGCCAGACTCCTTCGACGCCAGCTGGCTCGGAGCCGTTCTGGAACTACATCCCGTGGCAGAACACGGGGGCAGGACTTGGTGACGGTGCCGAGGTTGCAACGTGGGTAGCTGAGGTGAAGGAGCTGACTGGTGTGGATCTCGCAGCAGCGAGTGACCTATCAGCTGCCTGCGCCGGAATCGGTGGTACCTATAAGGCCGCTGACACGGTGGCGAGTACTACAGCGTCGCTTACCTCAGGCTACTCAGCGGATATCTCAAAGCCACTCAACGATCAGATCAGCTCGTTGACCGCCGACAAGGCGACACTGACGGGGCAGTTGAGCGGCCTTCAGGCTGATCTGGCAGCGGCGAACAGCGCAAAGAGTGCAGCATTGAGCGCGAAGGCAACTGCTGAGTCCGCAGCGTCCACGGCAGTCGCCACCAAGAATGCGGCGCTGGCAGATGTGGCCCGGCTGTCGAGGACACTCAGTGCCTCAACTGCTGGAGCAACTCTCGCAGGTTCGGTGGCCGCGTCAACGGGGGCTCCAGTGAGCGTCAGCGGTCCAGGTGGCCTCGCTGTGACGATCAATCTGGTCATCAGTCAGGCAAAGGCAACGGCGCTGCACCTTTCGTCAACGACGATCGGCACAGCAACCGCAACGATCGGAGCCGGCGGAACAGTCAGCAAGACCGTTGCGCTGTCAAGCGCAGCAAAGACAAAGGTCAAGAAGCTGTCAGCCAATCTGGGCGTGACCATTCAGGTCAGCGGTTCGGATCGCGCGGCCGCCAAGGGCTGGACGTTCACCAAGTAGGCAAACAGGCTTGCCGACCGGAGCGGGGAGTTGTTTGCCCGCTCCGGTTTGCGCGCCGTTCCAACGAATTGGAGGCTTCAATGAGGCAGATAAATGAGGTGAAGCGGCGCTCAAGTATCGCCGTAGGGCTGATCGTTGCCGGCTGCGTGCTCGGCACGGCCGGCTCAGCATTGGCGCACACCCAACTGGCGACCACCAGTCCTGGACATGGGCGGACGGTTTCGAAGGGAACAAGCGTTGTCAAGGTGAGCTTTACCGGACCCCTCCGCTCGGGGCGAATCACTGTGGTTGGACCACACGGCAGGCACTGGTCGATCGGAAGTGGCGGGCGCGATCCCCGAAACATCAAGCGAGTCATCGTTCCGCTGCGCCGTGGGATTGTCAGCGGGCGTTACAGGGCGACATGGTCAATCGTCGCCGCCGACGGACATCACCAGTCAGGTTCCTTCCTGTTCCGAGTCAGATAGCCGTCAGTGACGACGGCGCAGCGATACTGCCAGAGCTAAAGCAGCAATCAGCAGGGAGACTCCGGCGAGGGCCAATGCTGCAAGGCCGAAGCTCTGATCGCCGCCATCGGATTCGGATCCTTTGGCGGTGGTTGCGGTGGGTGAGCCGGAGGAAGTTTCTCCTCCCGCGTTTGCCTTTGCCGCGGTTGGGGTAATGGCAGTCGTTGGGGCCGGTGACTCCGAATCAGCTCCGCCGATCCAAGCGGATTCCTTGCCGTCCGAGTATCGCTGGATGGCTTTCCACTGGATTGTTCCGTCGGAAGGCGGGGTGGAGGCGAGCATTGAAAACCGCACAAATCCGTCGGAGGCCAAACGACCCGACCAGCGGACCTTGTCGATTGCTCCCGTGGAATCCATAGCAGTGGTCCGCTCCCAACCTGGGGTTACCTCAAACGAAAACGGAATCACCCCAGCTGGAATCTTGAGGGTGCTCTGCGGGCGCTCATTCGGGACGAGGAATTCAAACTTGACAGCGTCATCGGGAGCCGCGGTTGTAGGCGCAACCTGAATGTGGGCGGCAGCCGGAGTGCCCGAGAAAAGAAGCGTCAGAGTCGCGGCGAACGGGATGAGTGTGTTGACGGTCGGGCGCATTCTAAGAAGTGGAGCTGAGGGGGCTCGAACCCCTGGCCTTCGCGCTGCCAGCGCGACGCTCTCCCAGCTGAGCTACAGCCCCAAATTGGTATGTGGAAGCGTAGCGCACTCCCACTTTCTGGTTGTTTCTCGCAGGACTGAGTCGAAGGTGGAGGATTGTTAGGCCAACAACGTCCTCCATCGGGATGAGATACGCGGTCGACAGGCTTTGGCACCACACTCCGATCAGGTCGACCTCGTTGCTCGAATATCTCGTCCTGACATACCCCTTGTTGGGAGTCGCGCGGCAAGTCTCAAGTTGCACCTTGATCACCTCGCCATGAAGCCGGCCCCACTTGACCTGAGTTCGGAAAACATCGCCGCTTGAGTCCTGGAGGACCATGTCTGCGCGCGATCCGTCGCCGAAGGGCAGATAGACATCCCAACCCAAATTGGTAGCCACCAACGCGACGCTTGCCTCAGCCCTTCGGCCCTTTTGTGACGGACTGGGTTCAGCGGCCATATGTGGCCTTCGTTGCGCGTATCTGGCTCGATTTGGCACCCACAGGCGGAAGCTAGAGGGGAGCGCTCTCAATTGGAAGGGTCTGCGGAGAGTTGGAACAAAGTGCTGACCGGGTCGGGAAGGTACCCTCCATCTCTCAATGAGCGAAGACCGCAGATACGACCCAACCGCGATCGAAGCCCGCTGGCAGACAGTCTGGGCTGACGAGAAGACGTGGGAAGTAGGCAACGACGCCGATCCGGACCGCACCACTTACGTGCTCGAGATGCTGCCGTACCCGAGCGGCGAGCCACACATGGGGCACCTGAAGAACTATGCACTCGGCGACGCCGTTGCTCACTTCACCAGGAGGACGGGGAGGATCGTCCTCCACCCAATGGGCTACGACGCATTCGGCCTTCCGGCAGAGAACCACGCCATCAAGACCGGCGTCCGGCCACAGGTTTCAACCGCAGCATCAATCGAATCGTTCCGTGAGCAGTTCAAGCGCTGGGGCATCTCCGTTGACTGGTCCCGTGAGTTTGGAACGCACGAGCCCACTTACTACCGCTGGACTCAGTGGCTGTTCCTCAAAATGTTTGAACGTGGGCTTGCCTACCGCCGTGAAGCCGCGGTCAACTGGTGCCCAAGTGACGCGACAGTGCTAGCCAACGAGCAAGTGGTAGATGGTCGCTGCGAACGCTGCGGCTCAGAAGTCGAAGTGCGGCAGCTTGAGCAGTGGTTCCTGCGCATTACCGACTACGCGGACCGGCTTCTGGAGGACCTGGTCAAGATTGAGTGGCCTGAGCATGTCAAGACAATGCAGCGCAACTGGATTGGCCGGTCTGAAGGCGCCGAGGTTGTATTCCGGTGTGAGGAGATGGGCGTTGACTATCCGGTCTTCACCACTCGCCCCGACACCCTTTTTGGAGCGACATTCTTCGTCATGGCCCCAGAGCACCCCGATGTGCTCAAGCTGGCAGCCGGAACCGTCCATGAGGACGAGGTCCGCGCCTACGTGAACCGGGCGATGACCGAGTCGAACGATCTGCGGGGATCTGCTGATCGCCCCAAGACTGGGGTTTCACTCGGACGAACGGTGACCAACCCGGTCAACGGTGAAGAAATTCCAATGTACGTCGCCGACTACGTGCTCCTCGAGTACGGAACGGGCGCGATCATGGCGGTACCTGGACACGATGAGCGAGACCACGCTTTTGCTCTTGCTCACGAGCTTCCAATCAGACGCGTGATCGAAGACCCTGAAGGGGGAGAGCTTCCATACGCGGGGGACGGGCCTCTCGTAGGATCCGCGGCTGACTTTGACGGAGTTCAGAACCGTGAAGCCTTTGAACGAATTGTCGACTGGCTGGACCGTGAAGGCAAGGGGCATTCCTCTGTCAACTATCGCCTCCGCGACTGGCTTGTCTCGCGCCAGCGCTATTGGGGCTGCCCAATCCCCATCATTCACTGTGCAGACTGTGGAACGGTTCCGGTTCCAGAAGATGATCTTCCCGTTGTCCTGCCAGAGCTTGAGGACTACACCCCCAAGGGCAAGTCGCCATTGGCAGCTGCAGAAGACTGGGTATCCGTCAAGTGCCCCGCGTGCGGCAAGGACGCCAAGCGTGAGACGGACACGATGGACACCTTCGTCGATTCGTCGTGGTACTACCTGCGCTACTGCGACGCAGGCAATGACCAGGCCCCGTGGGACAAGGATGTTGTCGACTCATGGATGCCGGTCAGCCAGTACATCGGTGGAGTTGAACACGCGATCCTCCACCTCCTCTACGCCCGGTTCTGGACCAAAGCAGTCCACGACATGGGGCTTGTCGGGTTCGATGAGCCATTTGGCAAACTTTTCACGCAGGGCATGATCACCAGAGACGGCTCAAAAATGAGCAAGTCGAAGGGCAATGTGATCAGCCCCCGTTCGTACGTGGACAACTACGGCGCGGATACTGCTCGCTGCTACGTCCTTTTCATTGGTCCACCCGATCAGGACGCTGATTGGTCAGACGAGGGAGTTGAAGGTGTTCACCGCTTCCTCTCCAGGCTTTGGAGGCTTGCTGATGAACTTGAGCCAAGCACGGACGGAATCCGCCAACCTGAGGATCCACAAGGCGCAGGGCTTGCTCGCCGGCCGGTTCGCATTCAATACCGCGATCAGCGCTGTCATGGAAGTTGTCAATGACTGCTACCGACTCAAGGATCAGGCAGATGAGGATTCAGTCCGCTTCGCTGCGATAACAGCAGCGTCGCTCGTATTTCCCTTTGCGCCGCACTTGGGAAGCGAAGTTGTAGACCGGCTTGCCGGGGTTCGGATCTGGGAGGAGCCGTGGCCGGTTGCCGACCAGGCAATGCTTGAGCGCGACACATTCGAACTTG
>JAPLCH010000261.1:9449-12934 GCA_026392325.1 Solirubrobacterales bacterium
CCTGCGAAGGCGGCAAGGTTCGTGACCGCGTGGAGGCTCCAACAGGTGCCTCGGAAGACGAGCTTCTGGGTCTTGCCAAGGCTGCGCCGAACATGCAGGCTCACCTTGATGGCAAGGAGACGGTCAAGGAGATCGTCGTGCCCGGCCGTCTTGTGAACATCGTCGTTCGCTGACATTTGTAGTCGGGCTTTGTCCCTGATTTGATTCTGCACTGCGCAGATCCATGTGTGGGCGGCCTCTAGTTTCGACGCATGGGCAATTGGGATCGCGGGACTGTGTTGATTTGGGGTGCTTGCGCGCTTCTCGTTCTCGGATTGGGTGGCCGTTGGCTACTCGGTGGTCGGAGCAGCAGCGGTAATGCTTCGACCAGCCCTCGTTCGGCTGGCTCTCCGGGATCGGTGAGCGCCGGCGCGGGGGAGGAGCAAGCCCCGACGGTGATCGTTGTCCATGTCGTTGGAGCAGTGAGGCACCCAGGGGTATTTCGGCTTCGCGCTGGGGTTCGGGTTTATGAAGCGGTCAGGGCTGCAGGTGGGTCAACACGGGGTGCTGACGAGAGCGCCGTTGATCTTGCGGCCAAGGCGTTGGACGGCAGTCAGATCCTGATTCCCCTCAAGGGTCAGCCTTCTACCTCCGCGGCGTCTGGCGGGTCGGGCGCCGGGGCATCAGGCGGCCCCGTCAGTCTGAGCTCTGCAAAGGCAGAGGACCTCGACGCGCTTGACGGAATCGGGCCCGCTTTGGCAGCCCGGATAATCGAATGGCGCCAAGCCCACGGTGGGTTCAAGTCCGTTGGGGATCTGGACCAAGTTTCGGGCATCGGGCCCGCCAAGCTTGCCGCCCTGCGCTCGCATGTCGTTCCCTGACCGGAAGTGTTCAGGCGACCCAGGACCGTGGCAGTCTGGCTCTGCTTTTGCCTCCTGTTCGTGACAGGTCCAGATCCTGGTGTGAGCAATGCTCATTACACCCAGAAGGCAGCCCACGGTGATAGTGGGGCAGCAGGGTCAGGGCTGATCACTCAGGTTCGCGCTCGAGCAGAAGATGCTCTGGATCCTGGCTTGCCTGCGGATGCAGCTGCGCTTCTGCAAGGCATGGCGCTTGGAGATGCCTCCCACATGTCCAGCGGAGCCAAAGATGACTTTCGGCGGGCTTCTCTTACACACGTTGTCGCTGCCTCGGGTCAAAATATTGCGCTCCTTCTAGCATTGGTCCTTCCGGCTCTTGGTTTTCTCGGGATGGGGCTCCGAGCCCGACTGGCCACGGCGGTGGGCCTGGTGGCTCTGTATGTCCCGCTCGCGGGTGGCGAGGCGCCGATCAGACGGGCGGCGGTCATGGCATTGGTCGGCTTGGCCGGGCGCGTTCGTGGAAGCCAGGCTGACGCATGGCATGCCCTTGGGGTCGCCGGCACGGTCACGCTTCTCGCGGATCGCTCATCCAGCGCGTCTCTGGGTTGGCAACTCTCCTTCGCTGCCGTCGCTGGAATGTTGGCGCTCGGGCCACCCGTCAAGAACCGACTTGAATCCCTGAGGATTCCCCCTGTTCTCGCGGAGGCAGGAGCAGTAACGATCGCAGCGACGATTGCAACAGCACCCTTGATCGCTTGGAAAGTGGGGCGCCTCTCCTTGGTGGGGATCCCCGCGAACCTTCTGGCCGCCCCAGCGGTAGCTCCAGCAATGTGGCTGGGAATCACTGCCGCTGCACTCGGCCAACTCTCCACTTCCCTTGCGGCTCCCCTGGCGATGCTGGCTGCAATCCCAGTTTCGAGTGTTCTTGAGGTGGCTCATGCGATGGCGTCGCCAAGTTGGGCAAGTGTTGGCTGGCATCCCTCCGGCTCGCTTGCAGCCGCGATGTTGATCCTCACGGTTTTTGGGCCACTTGCCATTGGACGCGGCCGGAAGGCTGCCTAGACTCACTCGCAGATGACCGAATTTGCTGCCTCCTATCTGATCCACGGCGATGACCACGGTCGAATCGCTGAGCGCAGAAACAAGCTCAGGCGCCTCGCCGAATCTGAGAGCGGCGAAGGCGGGCTTGAGATTCTCGATGGGGACAGAGCCACAGTGGACGACACGGTTGCTGCCCTCTGCGCGATGAGCCTTTGCATCGGGCGTCGATTCGTGATCGTTGATGGTGTGGAAAAGTGGAAAGCGGATGAAACCGAGCCGCTTGAGCGTCTTCTGGGCTCAATGCCGCCCGATACGACCTTGGCTCTGTTTGCGCGTGAGGATGGCCGCCAGACCGTCCCCAAGGCTCTTGTCGACGCGGTCAAGAAGAACAAAGGGAAGATTCAGGAAGAGAAAGCTGTGAAGCCCTGGGACCTTCCCGCCTGGACTCGCGACCGTGCCTCAGAAATGGGGATCAACATGAACGCGGCCGCGGCAAAGACTTTGGTCGGCGTTGTAGGGGAGCGGCAGCAGAGAATCCTTCGGGAGCTTGAAAAGATCTCCCTGTCGCTTGAACCAGGGGACCCTGTTGACTCCGACACCGTGTTCGAGCTCTGCGCAGGCTCAGCGGAGAAGAAGGTCTGGGGGCTTGCTGACGCGCTCGTTGGTGGCCAGACTCGACGGGCTGTTCATTCCTGGCTTGAACTTGAACAGCAGGGAGAAGGAGCAGGTGCTCTTGTCGGAGTGGGGGCGAACCGTCTGCGAATGGCCGTCGACGCGGCACAGCGACTTGAGGCCGGGGAGGCCGCAGGTTCAATCAAGGGTTCATTGAGAATGCCGCCCCGAGCAGCCGACCAGTTCCTCCGGGACATTCAGTCGACAGACAGCGAATCCTTGAGGGATGCGCTTTCCGCCCTGGCGAAGCTTGAGCTTCGAACCCGCGGTGGAGAAAAGCCAATGTCAGAGGGAACTGCGGTTGCCCGCGCTCTCGCCGACATTGCGGACTAGCTGCAGATGCTCAACCCTAGAAGGGCAGAGTTACGACTGACTGAGGTCCGTAGTGGACTCAGGCGGAAGGGGTCGTAAGGCGTGCTGCACGTGCCTTGCGACGGGCGCCAGTGTTCTTGTGCATCGCGCCACGACCAACTGCCCGGTCAATTGCGCTTACAAGCTCACGGTGCTCAGTGGCAATCGCTGCAGCGTCACCTTCAGCTGATGCGACTTCGAGTCGACGGAAGAACGTCCGGACGCGCGAGGTCATGCGGCGGTTTTCCAACCGCTCTCTCTCGGTGCGCTTGTTGCGCTTGCGTTGTGACTCGATGTTTGCCATTTGTCTGTAAACCCGTGGACGGTGCCGCGGTTCGCCGTACGATAGCGCACCGTTGACTTCTGAGAACTCCAGTGAATCCTCCGGGGCACCGCCTCGGGTAGCCAGGAACACGGCGATCTTCGCCGTGGCGACCTCTCTATCCCGTATTGCCGGGCTTGGGCGGGAGGTTGTGGCCTCCAATTATTTCGGCACAAGTGGCCCATTCTCAGCCTTCACTCTCGCCTTCCAGATTCCCAACCTTGTAAGAAGTCTCGTCGCTGACGCCGCGCTGTCGGCTG
>JAPLCH010000129.1 GCA_026392325.1 Solirubrobacterales bacterium
AAGAACCTCCCAGGCTGGACCGCTTGAGGTTCAGACGACTCTTGATCCCGCTGTTATGGGAGGGAACGCGATTCACATTTATGTCCTCAACGGCAAGACAGGCCAACCATTTTCGGGCGCTCGAGAACTCAATGTGTCGGAGGAACTCAGATCAAAGGGCATTGGTCCACTGGTTCAGGTTCCGGTGTCGGCAGGGCCCGGGCACTACATCGTGAGCGGGGTGACGCTTCCAGCGCGAGGTATTTGGAGCGTCCGCGTGACCGTCAGAGTTTCAGCTTTCGATGAGTACTCCGTCAACGAGATGATCCCCGTTCGCTGACCCGCTTGCGCCCAAGTTGCAAGCCAAGTGCAGTGAGGTCGATGACGAGTGCTACGGCCCGCCCAGGGGGTCCTGTGACGGCCCAAGCGGCAAGTTTTTTTTGGACGGGCAAACGCGAAGGCATGAATCAACGCTATCGTGCCGCGCCGTGGCCCAACTTGTAACCGTAACCAGCAGCGACCTCCCCGAGAGCCGGGTTGAACTCAAGGTTCAAGTCCTTCCTGCTGCTCTCGACCTTGCCGTTTCTCGCGCAGCTGGAGAGATGGGCAAGTCACTGCGAGTACCCGGCTTCCGCAAGGGGAAGGTTCCCGCAGCTGTCGTCGCTTCTCGATTTGGTCGTGAGACAATTCTTGACGAAGCCATCCGCGCAGAGCTGCCCATGTGGTACGCCGAAGCTGTTGCCGAGGCTGGGATTGAGCCGGTCGGAGACCCTCACATTCAGATTGGCGAGCTTCCGAAGAACGACGGCGAGCCACTTCCCTTCACCGTTGAGATTGGTGTTCGCCCAACCGCGAAGCTAGGCGACTACAAGGGTCTGAAGGTTGACAAGGAAGAGCTTGATGCTGGGGACGAACGCATTGATGAAGAGGTCCAGAAGCTCCGCGAGCAGGCTGGACGCCTTGAGCCGACCGATGGTGCCGCAGCAGACGGTGACACGGTCGTCATGAACTACGTCGGGTCAGTTGACGGTGAGCAATTTGAGGGTGGAACGGGATCTGACCAAGTGATCGAGCTTGGCTCCGGACGCTTCATCCCAGGCTTTGAAGAGGGTCTTGTGGGCGCTACGAAGGGTGACGAGCGCAGTCTGAACGTCACTTTCCCAGAGGATTACGCAGCTGAGCATCTGGCCGGCAAGGACGCTGTCTTTGCGGTTGAGGTCACAGATGTTCGTGCACGCAAACTTCCCGAAATTGACGACGCTTTTGCTGAGGAGGTCGGTTACGAGAATCTCGCAGCGCTTCGCGATGACATCCGCGAGCGGCTCACAGAATCAGAGGACCGCCGAATCCGTTCAACTTTCCGCGAGGCTTGCATTGATGCTGCAGCTCAGAAGGCCAAGGTAGACATTCCTGACTCGCTGGTTGCCGGGCGCGCATCTGAAATTTGGGAGCAGACAATTCGCTCCTTGAGTGCTCAGGGGATCAACCGCGAGGCTTACATGCAGATCTCCGGGAAGACCGAGGAGGAGATCCTCAAGGAGGCCGCTCCCGACGCCGAGCAAAGTCTGCGCCGTGAGTCCACAATCGCCGCAATCGTTGAGGCTGAGGGCATCGTTCCGACTGATGTTCAGCTTGAGGAAGCACTTGAACACAGCGCCGAGCATGAGGGTGTAACCGCCCGGGAACTGCTTGTGACGCTCCGTGACGAGGGTCGTGCCGATCAGCTTGAAAAGGAGCTGGCAGCGCGTCTCGCCGTTGACCTTGTTGAGGAATCGGCCAAGCCGAATCCCGTCAAGGCACAGCCCAAGGACTAGGGCTTCCGGCAGGGCGTTCGCCCGCTGTTAGAGTCGAACTTGCGTCCGGGAACCGGGGGGCAATCACGCCCGCCGGAAGGAGAATGGCCCGCGACGGGAAAGAGAGCCAGCCAATGAGTCCTTTGGTCCCAATGGTCGTAGAGCAGACCTCACGCGGTGAGCGAGCCTTCGACATCTACTCGCGTCTCTTGAGTGAGCGCATCGTCTTCCTCGGTACGCCCGTGGATGACCAGATCGCAAACCTGATCGTCGCGCAGCTCCTTCACCTTGAGAGTGAGGATTCGGAAAAGGACATCTCGATTTACATCAACTCGCCTGGCGGTTCGGTCTATGCCGGCCTCGCCATCTACGACACGATGCAATTCATCAAGCCCGACGTTCAGACGATCTGCGTCGGCATTGCAATGTCAATGGGAGCACTGCTCCTGGCCGGTGGAGCAAAGGGCAAGCGGATGGCGCTGCCGAACGCAAAGATCCTGATCCACCAGGTTTCATCCAGCTTCCAAGGTCAGGCAACCGACATTGAGATCCATGCGCGGGAGATCCTTGACCTCCGCCGCAGGCTCGACGAGATCATTGCCGACCACACTGGCAAGTCAGTTGACGAAGTCAAGGGCGACACTGAGCGGGACTACTTCATGTCCGCTGAGGAAGCCAAGGCCTACGGGGTTATTGATCGGGTGATCGAGCACCACTAGGTGCTCGATTGGGCCCGTTCAGGGGAACATGGCGAAGCCAAGCGAGACAAACGAGCAGCTGCTCTGTTCCTTCTGTGGGAAGTCGCAGCGTCAGGTAAAGAAACTGATCGCGGGCCCAGGGGTCTACATCTGCGATGAATGCATTGACCTCTGCAACGAAATAATTGATGAGGAGCTTGCTCCGGTCCCGGTTTTTGATGTTGAGAACCTGCCGAAGCCAGCGGAGATCCGATCCTTTCTCGACGAGTATGTGATTGGGCAGGATCAGGCGAAGCGGACGCTTGCTGTGGCTGTCTACAACCATTACAAGCGCGTCCGCATGCTCAATTCGGGCGACGAGGACATCGAGCTGCAGAAGTCCAACATCCTGATGCTCGGTCCCACTGGTTGCGGCAAGACGCTTCTCGCCCAGACCCTTGCCCGCATTCTGGATGTTCCGTTCGCGATTGCCGATGCGACTGCCCTCACAGAGGCCGGCTACGTTGGGGAGGATGTCGAAAACATCCTGCTCAA
>JAPLCH010000169.1:0-4721 GCA_026392325.1 Solirubrobacterales bacterium
AGCGTTCTTGTCGGGTCATCAGCGAGTGCCGGCTGCGCAAACAGAAGCATTGCCGCAGTTGAGAGCGACAGGACGAGGGGGGTCTTTCTGGCTACTTGCCGGGGGGAGCGAAGCATTGGCCGCGAAGCCTAACGGTTGGGTCCGGCATTATGCAGTCCATGGGCATCTCCGAAAAACATGGTTTTGACAGGAACGCGGCCCTCAGGGGAACACTTGCGGCCGTATTGGCCATAGTTGTTATTGCGGCCTTGAGCATGGTCGTGCTGCAACATCAGGACTTTGTTGACTGGGGCTTCCTCATCGGTCCAGCGGCCTGGGTTATCGCCTGCCTTGTCGGTGTGAGGGCTGCTGGCCTCAAGTGGACTGCAGGTCTGATCGGCGCTGTAGTCGCCGGGGTTCCGAGTGGGCTTGCGACATTGACTGGCTTCCATTGGCTTGGAATGGTTGTCGGACTCGTAGTTTTTGCTGCCTGGTGCGGTTCCGCCCGGGCAAAGACGCTCTAGCCAGCTGCCGCAAGCATCGCCGCGCATACGCCTGCGTGCGCAGTCCAGGCGACTGTGCGCACCCACGATGAGCTGACCAATCGCCGATGGGTTGCTTCGTCAAAGCCGGCTCCCAGCTCTGAATGGCGGGGCACCTGCAGGAGCGCGGTTGATGCCCATGTGACCAGCGCCAGGACAAGGCCAACTGCCGGGAGAAGATGGCCTGAGCCAGGAGGAGTCCAGTGCAGCAGGAGAGCAGAGGTCACGAGGTCAACAGTCATCGGCCCGATGACAACAAAAGTCGTAAGCGAAGAGTGCCTCTCGTGGTATTCGCTGAAGTTCGCTCGTCCGACACTTGAGAAGAGCGGGTAGTGAACCACTTGAACAAACCAGTGGAGCCCACACATGAAGACAACTGCAAAGACGTTTGCTGTAAGAAAGAACAAATTCGCTTCCGATCTGCGCGATCCCTTCGCGCTACCCTTAGATTTACCTTAGGTGGAGTCGGGAGGATTCCACCTACAAACAACCTTGGCGCATGCCCTTGACAGGAGTTCACATGACCCGCACACGCACTTCCATTATCGCCGCCGTAACCGCCCTCGCCCTCGCAGCAGGCCTTACTGCGTGCGGAGGTTCAAGCAAGACAACCACTTCGACCAGCAAATCTAAGCCGAGCACGAGTGCTCAAGCCCGAACGATTGTAGGCGGGTCGACCACTCTGACCATCAACCCTGGCACGGCAGCCAAGCTCAAGGCCGCGGGCATCACAGTGACCCCAAGCGCCCCCGGCAAGGTTGCTGCTGGAGCCGCAGTTCTCCCAGCTGACGGTGGACGCATCATCGTCAAGAGCCTGATCGGATCGGTCCACAGCTCAGCGGGCCTTACCTTCCAAAAGGGAGCAAGCAAGGTTGTCTTTGAGAATGTGGCTGTAAACACTGAGTCCCGCAAGATCACGGGGTCATACACGGCCAAGGGAGCCAAGTCTCCTGTTCGTATCGCGATCTACCAGATGCGCCTGAAGTCGCTCACATCAGCCAAGGGCAAGAACGGCGCAATTGTCGCCAAGCAGATTGATCTGGTTTTGGCCCGAGGTGCGGTGGCTCTGCTCAACACTGGTCTTAACGTGAAGATCTTCCGTAACAAGCAGCCATTCGGAACAGCTTCCTTCACAGTGGTCACCAAGAACAAGGCCACCACCAAGAAGAAGAAGCACACTTCCAAGAAGTCAAGCAGCACCACGACGAGCAAGAGCTCCAAGTAACCAATCTCTAAGAGAAGCTGAGGATCTGAACCGATGGAACGCCGCACGATGATTGTTGTTGCCCTGTCCGCCGTTGCGATTGCGATCGCAGCGATTGTCGGCGCCGGATCGAAGGACAGCGCGTCCTCGACCAGCACTGAGGCTGTGCAGACGGCTCCAGCTGAGGCACCATCGACTCAGACCCAGCAGGCTCAGGGGGCTGTCAAGGCGGCGAAGGTCCCCGCTGCCATCGCAGCAAAGCCAGTTCTTGTCAAGAAGACGGGCACGCCACCGACCACACTCGTAACCAAGGACCTTGTTTCCGGAAGCGGCCCAGCGGCCAAGAGTGGCGATGCGGTCGTGATGCGCTACATCGGAGCAGACTGGAAGACCAACAAGGTCTTTGACGCCAGCTGGAATAGTTCACCAAACGAATTCCCGCTCACCCTGGGGCAGGGCACTGTCATCGCTTGCTGGGAGACGGGTGTCGTTGGCATGAAGGTCGGAGGACGGCGTGAGCTGATCTGCCCACCCGATATTGCCTACGGCGCAGAGGGTCGGCCTCCAAGCATTGCTCCCAATTCCACCCTCGTCTTCGTGGTGGATCTGATCAAGATCGGTTGAGTGAAGCGCTGACCTGTTGGGTCAGCGTCTTTATCTCTTCCGTAAGGGTGCGGACCTTTTCGGTCAGCGCTTGAGTTTCCTTGGTCAGATGAGTGTTCTCCATCAGCATTTCCTTGTGCTGATTGGCAACCTCTTCGCGATGATCTGTGGCCGCGACCTCCGCGTGCCGCTCGCGTTCCGCCTGGCGGGTCTGAGCCAAGAGAATCAAGGGCGCTGCATACGCGGCCTGTAGCGAGAAGGCCAAGTTGAGGAATACAAATGGGTAGACGTCCCATGCGAAGGCAACGCCGATCGCATTGAGGCTGACCCAGATGATGACGATGATCGTTTGGACGATGATGTAGGTCGGCGTTCCGAAGAACAGGGCGATGCGCTCTGCGATTGCCCCGAATACATCGTCGCCAAAAGCGCCATGTAGGTGTGCGTGACCCTCAATGTGTCTGTAGGGGTTGGTTTCCTCACCGCTGTCTGCGTTTGCTGCAGTTGGCTCGGGGTTCGTGCTCACCAGAATGATGGTGCCAGTGGTTCCGGCGGCAGGACATGGATTAGGTCCCACGCTTCCTGATTACGCCTCGCCAACAACCAGCGGTCAAGTCAAGCCACGAGTAGGCGGATTGATGTCTAACCGTCATCACCTGATGAACGCGGACGCGCAAACGCGCCGCTTGAAAGCGGCACGTCAGCCGCGGGATTCAGGCAGCCCGTCGCTTGGACTGAGTGGTGCGCGTTCGAGGTTGACGAACTCGGGTGGTTGGGTTGACCGCTTTCGCTTTGGCCAACTTCTTCTCGGCGCTGTCGAACCGCCGACTCCACTCCTCATACGTCTCACCCGGACGCGGCGCCAGCCAGTCAGCGAGCTGCTTGGGATCGCTTGGCGGAATGTCGCGTTTGGTAGACAATGTTGTAACCATCCACACGTTGTAACCCCTACTTGGTAGGCGAGTTGCGCGATTGGTGTGAACGGTTACAAAGACTTCACAAAGTCCCTGCAGTTTGCGGGACTCTGTTGACGGATGGGGCCTTGTCGGGTGAGGTCAGGCGATGCTGTAGAAGGCACCGTTGCCGGCGGCAACACGCTTTGCGTCACCGGCTACAACCAGCTTGATCAGCTCCACCTCGGCGGCTGCAACATCAGGCTCCGAAAGCGGTGCGGCAAGGATTGCAGCGACCTCGGCAGGGCACAGGCCCCATGGCGAAGCCTCCAGTGCCTCAGCGGCCGTCTCCGTGGTGTGCCGGGTAAGCGTGGGATCAGCGTTGGCGATGATTACGTCGTACGCCTCAACTGGCTGGAAGCCACCGGCTTCAAGCTGGCGTCCATCCGTTGAAGTCACGAGCAGCGAAGGCGCGGTGTAACGAACTAGGTCACCGTCCATTGCGTGCTTGTTCTGGGCCTCAGTCGGCGACCCTTGAGCGCTGCGGGCCTTCCGTCGGTCCTCGGCAAAAGCCTCAGCAACTTCTTGATCGTTCACCGCAGCTTCAACTGTCGCCTTGGCGTCAAGTCCATCAACCTCCTCGAGGACGGTCAACAGAGGGGCTTCCTCGTCCAGCGCGAGTGTGGTCGTGAACCAGCCGATCTGGAGGGCGCGGTGAACGTTGGCCTCAAGCTCAGGCTGGTTGAGGCGCGCAGCAACAACACTCTTGCATCCGAGCCAAGTTGCCAGAGGCCTCGCCCTAGCTTCGGAGGTCACGGGGACTCCATAACGGCGAGAGAACGACGCGTTGCTGATTGCCATCATCTCGCCCGTGAATCCCTTCTCTTCGTAGAGGCTGTGATGCTCCGCAAGGCCGATCATCGCGAGCCTCCAATTGATCTGCGTGCCATAACGATGGCGCAGCACTGAAAGCGCAGGCCCAGCAGCGTAAGCGAACGGGCAACCAGAGTCGGTTATGCGGAGGATGTTCAAAGCCATCGTCGTTCGACTGTAGCTGGACGGAGGGGAGGCGGTGTCTCGGTCTGAAGTCAGAGAGCGGTCAGGAAGAGGCAGTCTTTCGGCTGGAGGTCTCCGGTCAGGCAGGGTCGGAGACAGCTTCGCCGTCGCCGTCGCCGCTGCCCAGCTCGGCTGGAGCGTCAGCTTCCGAAACTGAGTGCGACCTTGAAATCCGGGGTTGGGATTCAATCATTTGCACTTCCTCAACATCGCCCATTCCAGGGTCCAAGTCCGACATCTTTCGAGCCCCAGGAACGAGCTTCTGGTCAATCGAGCCGACGAGCTTGTTGAACGTTGTGATCGTCGTGCTGAATTGGGCGCTGACTCTGTTGAGGTGGCCGATGACCACGCTCAGTCGGCTGTGGAGGTCCTTGCCAAGGCTGGCTATCTGAGCGGCGTTGGCGGCGACCGTCTCATTGCGCCACCCGTAGTGGATTGCCTTCA
>JAPLCH010000169.1:4752-7624 GCA_026392325.1 Solirubrobacterales bacterium
AGTGTCGCCGGGGTCGCGATGATGACCTTGTCGGAGATCGCATCTTCCATCAGTGAAGGGTCAACTTCCAATGCTGCCTGGAGGAAGTGCTCGCCCGGAAGAAACATGAGGACAAGGTCTGGAGCCTCAGGGAACTGCTCCCAATATGCCTTGCGGGAGAGGTCAGTCAGATGTGTTCTGAGTGACGCGGCATGCTTTCGCATCATCTCCGCACGGACATCTGCGTCCCCGGTCTCGTAAGCGTCGAGAAGGTGCTTCAACGGTGCTTTTGAGTCAATGACGCAGCTCCGTCCCCCGACCATCCTCACAATCATGTCCGGTCGAAGGATCCCGTCGTCTGAGCGGACGGATTCCTGTTCGGTGAAGTCTTCGCAATAGTCGGTCATCCCTGCAAGCTCGACCACACGGCGCAGTTGAAGCTCTCCCCAACGGCCTCGTCCCTCTGGCTTTCGCAAGGCACCGGCCAGAGCCCGGGTTTCCTTGGATACCTCGCTGTTTGCCTTCGCAATCTCCTCAAGGTGTTTGCCAATACGGCCGGAGTCACGGCTGCGTTCCTTTTCCAGTTCCTCGATCTTCAAAGAGACTTTCTCCAGGGTTTCCTTGACTGGAGTTACAAGATGCTTGACGGCTTCCTTGTCACTTTCAGCCTGCTTCCGCTGCAGTTCAAGTGATGTTTTGCGGGACTCGTCGTTCGTTCTGACCAGTTCGGCAAAAGCTTCCTTCTGGGAGGCAGCTGTTTCCTCACGCAGCGCGAGCCGCAAGGCATCAAGGCTGCCCTGGTCAAGTTCTGAGGAGGTTTGGTTGCGCCCGGCTAGCAGCCACGCAATCAGACCACCAAGGACAGCGCCGAGGAAAAGCCCTGTGATGAGTGAGGTTGTATCCATCTGTCAGAGGGAAGTTATCGCCGCTGGCGGCTGCAGAGCGCCACCGTCGCCGAGCAGAGCTCATGGTATTCTTGAACCTGAGATCCGGACGGCACTTTCAGGAAGTCCATGTCAGGGTATAGGGTTGCGTGAGGGTAGCTGACAGTGCGTCAGCAGGTTTGGCTATTCTGCGTACTAACACTTACTCCCCGCTTACACGCGTGCGGCAGGCACAGTGGAGGTAGGTACTCGATAACAACTATGTAGATAGAGGGAGACATGGCAGCAGATCATGTAGACGCAGTAGTCCAAGACATTGAGACGAGGATTGACGAGATTCAGCCGGTCGTCGAAGAGTATGAACGCCTCATTGGAGCCCTTCGCCTTCTGCGCGGAGACAGCGCCATGCGAAGCCCGGGTGGCGGACGTCGCCCAACCGGCCGCAAGCCAGGCCGTCCAAGAGGATCGGGCCATCGCGGCGGGGAAGCCCTCAAGGTTCTCCGCCAGCGTCCAGGAATGACTGTTGCCGAGATCGCAGCTGCGATCGGCACGCACAGGAACTACCTCTTCCGCGTCCTCCCGACGCTCGCTGACCAAGGCCTTCTGGTCAAGGAAGGCCCACGCTGGTACCCAGTTGGGGCCGAGCCAAGCGCAGTCGAGAAGAGCGGCAAAAAGAAGAGCGGTAAGAAGAAGAAGTAGGTGCTGCGCTGGCGCTTGGCGTCAGCGCAAGATCAGGTCCTGGGGTGACACGCCCCAGCGGCCTGCAGCAGTTTCAAGCTCGTCGGTAACGCCCCAGGCGTCGGCGACTTCGTCTCCCTCGTGAGCCGGAGACGCTCCCTTGAGCTTCATGCATCCCGTGTTGTCGCCAATCCGGGACATCTCAATGAGGTCATCGGTGGTCAGACGCTCGACTGCATCAGTGGGCAGCAGTGCCATGTCGTCACGCTGCTCCTCAAGTGACTTGCAGCCCTCGACCTCTTCTTCAATCAATGTTGGAACCACGCACTCAACTGCTGCATGCGCGAGGCCCCACGCACAGGCAAGCTGCAGCGTTGTCAGTCCCGTTCTCTCTGCGATCGGGCGCATCTGGTTGATCTTTTCGACCCCTGCTTCAACCCATCCGGCAGGGCGGAAATTCCTGTGGTCATGCTCAAGGAAAGGATGGCCGGGCTTGATGTCACCGTGAAAGAGTCCACCGTAGTCAGCAACCCGTGCGATCACCTTCACCCCGTTTGCCTGACAAGCAGGGAGCGCCAAGCCAGACGGCCACGGCTCAAGAGGGTTGAGAATCAGCATGGCCCAGTCGATCACATTCCCGAACGATTCAACGCAGTTGATGATGTCCAATGTGAATCCGTTTGCGGGACCCGGCGCAATGCCAATGGAGTCAGCAAGGCCTTGCGCCTTGAGGTCGGCCATCGCCTCCCACACGACTGGGGACGAGTAACCAATTCGGTCTGGATTGTGGAGCAGAAGGAGGTCAAAGTGGTCAACTCCACAACGGGCAAGGCTGGCCTCCGTTGCACCTCGCAGATAGTCCGCGTATTCGTCAGGACCACGGAGGGCCGGGTTGGTGAAGCGGGGGAACCCCTTGGCTCCTTGCCGTTCGCCCTTCTCAAAGTCATGCCCAACTGCTCCAACAAGGTTGTACGAGTAGCGATCAAGGCCCGTAAGTGCCCTGCCCACGGCCAGATCAGCGTCTCCCTGACCGTATACATCGGCAGTGATGACCGTGGGAATCAGGCCATCCGGGCGAAGCATCGCCTCGAATCGCTCTTCACTTATTGCTGCTCCGAACCGCATGAACCGTCCGCCGCCCCAGGCTCCGATTGCTGTTGGGGAGAGATTCGTCATTTCGCCTCCTTACGCTAGCGCGATTTCAGGGCTGGCGGCTTTTCGCAGGGAGGTCAGTTAAGGCTTGGGTCGTCCGGCATGCGGGCGAGCAGCTCGTAGCTTCCGCTCAACGCGCCAAGCACGCTTGCCCAGATGTCGTCCACTTCTTCCGCAAA
>JAPLCH010000151.1 GCA_026392325.1 Solirubrobacterales bacterium
CATAGTCGGAGGGGTTGCAGTCACTCAGCAGGCGTTCTCGCAGAGTCTCTTCAATGCCCTTGAGCTCTTGGCGTTCATCTCGCTGTCCATCGCAATTGTCAATCTGCTCCCGATATTGCCATTGGACGGCGGCCATCTCTTCTGGCTTCTGATCGAGAAGATTCGGGGCAAGAAGCCGAGCACTGAAACTCTCGAACGGGCCGCTCTAATCGGCTTCGCCCTTGTGGCCGTGCTGTTTGTGATCGGCTTATCCAATGATGTTGGAAGGCTTGCCTCTGGCGGCTTCAGCCGCACCCAGTAACAGGGCCGAGTGCGATAGGCTCGCCCAAATCTTGAGGAGGATTGGATGAACCCGAAGGCAGCACAAGCAGAGACGATGGCCCAGGCGATCCGTGAGACAGCTCTTGAGCACGGCTCAATCACCGCTGTGCAGTCTGCGGAGGGCGATCTTTCCTACACGTGGGCTGAGCTTGTAGCCGAAATGGATCAGGTGGCAGGTGGGCTTTCGGCCCTTGGTGTCGAGCGGGGCAAGACCGTCGCGTTGATGATGGGTAATCGCCCGGAGTTCCATATTGCGGACATGGCAGTGGTTACCGCCGGCGGAACTCCCTTCTCGGTGTATCAGACGTACACGCCCGCGCAGATCGCCTACTTGCTTGAGGATGCTCAAGCGGAAATCGCAATCGTGTCAACGGAGTACCTTCAGGTGTTCAAGGAGGCTGGGGCGCAGGTTGCAACCTTGGGACACTGTCAAGGGGCTCAACCCGGCTTTTGATGGTCAAGCTGCTGCGGCAGCGGTCCGTCCAGACGATGTTCTGACGCTGATCTATACGTCTGGCACCACAGGTCCTCCAAAGGGAGTGGAGCTGACGCACTCCAACTTGATTCCAGTGGTTCGTGCCGTTGCTGAGCTTGTGCATCTCGAACCAGGTGACAGGCTGATCTCCTGGCTCCCAGCAGCGCACATTGCCGAGCGGGACGCCCATCACTACATCCCGATTGTCTATGCGGCCTCGATCACGTGCTGTCCGGATCCACGCCAGATAATTCAATTTCTTCCCGCGGTCAGGCCAAACTGGTTCTTCGCGGTTCCACGAATCTGGGAGAAGCTCAAAGCCGGCCTTGAGGCCATGTTGGACTCTCAGCCAGCCGAGCAGGCCGCTCCAATTAAACAGGCGCTTGCGGACTCAATCCTTGCGGTTCAGCTTAATCGGGCCGGTGAGGCGATTCCGGCGGACCTTGCAGCCCGTGTAGCCGAGGCAGATGCGACATATTTTGAGGGATTGCGGGCAATGCTCGGCCTTGACAATGTGAGAACGGTTGGAGTCGGGGCGGCCCCAACTCCTCCTGCTGTGATCGAGTTCTTCCATGCGATTGGGATCGAGCTCGCCGAGCTCTGGGGCATGTCGGAGACGTGTGGTTTCGGAACACTGAATCCGATGGGCGCTGTTCGAATCGGAACGGTTGGCCCGCCCTCACCTGGAGCGGAGATCATTCTTGCTGACGACGGCGAGGTTTTGATCCGTGGGGCCTGCGTCATGAAGGGGTATCGCAACAAGCCTGAGGCAACTGCAGAGGCAATCGATTCCGAGGGTTGGCTTCACACGGGCGACATTGGTTCCTTTGATGAGGCTGGATATTTGAAGATCATTGACCGCAAGAAGGAGATCATCATCAATGCGGCCGGCAAGAACATGTCCCCCGCAAACATTGAAGCGGCGATCAAGACATCGAGTCCCCTGATCGGTCAGGCCTGCGTTATTGGGGATGCAAGGCCTTACAACACGGTCCTTCTTGTCCTTGACTCTGAGTTCGCTCCAGTCTGGGCTGAAAAGCGTGGGATCGCTTCCACTGATCTGGAATCCCTTTCGGCTGACTTGCAGATGATTGAGGCGATTGAGGCGGCTGTGGAAGAGGGCAACTCGCATCTCGCGCGAGTTGAACAGATCAAACGATTCAAGATCCTTCCGAGCGACTGGTTGCCAGGCGGGGACGAACTGACTCCCACGATG
>JAPLCH010000052.1 GCA_026392325.1 Solirubrobacterales bacterium
TCAGCGGCGGCCAGATTTTCGTTCCGGGGGTCCACCACCGTGGGAGCATTGTCAGTGTTGCTCCGTCGGATCGGGGGGAGCGGCGTGGACGAACTCATACGGTCTCCTTCTTGCTTCGGCGGGCTATCAGGTCAATTCCAAAGTTGAGCACCAGGACAAGGATCAGCAGGACGAACGCAGCTGCATAGGCCTTCTGAGGCGCGTTCCCCTCTCCGGCAGGACTGTTGTTGTAGACGTACGAGGTGAGCGTGCTGCCTGTGCCTCTGAGCGTGCTGACGATCGGCGCCGACCCGACTTTCGCANNNNTGCCAAGCGCTGTGCCCGTGAGGATCCCTGGCCGGGCCGTGGGGATCAGAACCTTTCGGATCGTCGACCACTTGGTCTTGCCGAGTGCGTAGGAGGCTTCCCTGACCTGGGCTGGCACCTGCTGAAGGGCCTCACGAGTTGTCGTAAAGATGAGCGGAAGTGCGATCAGAGACATCATTGCCCCTGCGGTAAGGAAGGAGCGGCCTACAACTGCGCCGCCAAGTGCGGTGAAGGACATGAAGGCGAAGATCCCATTGCTGAACAGCAGGAGGCCGAAGATTCCGAGCACGATGCTTGGAGTGCCAGCCACGACCTCAATCCCGGACTCGACTGCCCGGGCAAGGCGCGTCGGACGCCCGTACTCAACGATCCAGATTGCGGTGCCTACACCAAGCGGAAGTGCGATCAGTGTGCCGACGAGGGTAAGAATGAAGGTTCCGAGAATTGGCGCTAGGAAGCCACCTGTTTGGCTCTGGTCAGCACCAACAGCGGGGTTGGAGAAGATCAGGTCGATGCTCACGTACTTGAGGCCCTTGCTGAGCATGAACAGAATTAGCGCCCCAGCGATGAAGCAGAGACCGATGCCAACAGACCAGCATGCGTAATAGGCCATGCGGTCGGCAAGGGGCCAGGACTTGATGGTGTCCTTCCCACGTCGATGGACGACGTTCGGAGGTTTCACAGCGGTACTCACAGCCGAACTCCGTACTTGCGCAACGGCCGCTTTGCGAGATTGCCGCCAAGTGAGAGCATCAGGCTTGCGAACAGCAGGACGGCTGCCATTGCGTAGATCGTCTGCCCGAACGGCTTGCCTGACAGCCCTTCTGCATTGTCAACAATCGTTGCAGCGTAGGGCCGCATCGGCTCAAAGACAAAGGTGATGCCGTCCATCGGGTTAGGCGCAAACCCAACCGAACCAGAGACCATTGCAAGCATGATTCCTTCGCCGATTGCTCGGGCTGCTGCGATCACGGCTGCGGCGATGATCGCGGGACGGGCGGACCGAACCACCACAGTCCACATAACCCGCCAGCGGTTGGCGCCCAGCGCGATGGCGCCTTCCTTCCAGCCGTTGGGAACGGCCCGGAATGCGTCGGCGATGATGGCGACCATGATCGGCGTGATCATGATGGTGAGGAGCACGACTGCCACCCCGAGCGATGCACCGGAAAGCTGGACGACAAAGGTGACCGCGTTCTTCCGTCCCTCGCTGATCAGGTGATTACCTACAAACGGGACCAGGACGAGAATTCCGATCAGGCCATAGATCACTGATGGAACTGCGGCGAGAAGCCTGATCACGGGGCTCACGACTCGCTTGACCGAGTCGGGGGCGAACTCGACGATGAAGACCGCGGCAAGAGTGGAAACGACAATGCCAATGCCTACCGAGATGATCGTCACCAAGGCTGTTGCGTAGAGAATCGGCCAAGTCCGGATTGTGTAATCCCACTTGGCTGGGTTGGCGGGTGAGTTGAAGATCGCCGTGAGCTGATCATCAACATTTCCACCCCACCCAAACCACATCGGTCCGTTGTGGGAGAAGGAAGGCCAGGCCTTGAGAAGAACAAAGGTGCACATCGCCGCGATGAGCACGAGTACAAGCGAAGACAGCGCGCCGAGCGATCGCTCGGCGCGCCTTTCGCTTCTTGCAGCGGCGGACTCAGATACAGCTGGTGCTTTGTCCGCCAACTTGCTCACTTAGACGAGGGGGACCCATCCAGCCGCAACGATCTTCTGCGCGGCCTTGTCGTTCTGTACCCAGCGGATGAACGATGCGGTAACACCTGTTGGTGCTCCACGCGTGATCATCCAGAAGTTCCTTACTGCTGAGTATGCGCCTGACTTGGCGTTTGTCAGCGTGCAGGGAACACCCTGGTAGCTAAGTCCCTTGATTCCACCGAGGAAATCAAATGAGACGTAACCGATTCCGTTGGGATCGGTCTTGATCGAGTTCTGGATCAGACCGTTGGATGCCTTCTGGGCAGCACTTGAGCTGACCGTTGCGGAGCCCATGAAGAGCTTCTGGAAGGCGTCCTGCGTGCCTGATGCGGCGGTACGGACATAGAGGTTGATTGATGTTGTCTTGCCTGATCCTGTGACTCCGGACCAGTTGCGGACCGTTCCGCTGAAAATGTCCTGAACCTGAGCGGTGGAAAGGGTACTTACACCGTTGCCCTTGTTGACTGCGATGCAGACTGCGTCACGCGCAATCTTGTTCCAGACGATTCCGCCTGCGTCCGATGACTTCAGATCGCGGGAAGCCTCACCGATGGTTACACGGCCGGCTGAAACGTCGGCTACACCGATGTCAGAACCACCCTGGTAGAGCTTGAAGGTGGCCTTGTTCTTGCCAACCGCTGACTTGAGGAATGCTGGAATCAGCTTCGCGGTAAGCGGAGCCACTGAGGTAGAACCACTGATCGTGATGATCGGCTTTGCTGATGCTGCTGCCGGTGCCACAACCATCGCGGCTACAGCGGAAACTGCTGCAACTATAATTCGACTACGGGACATTTTTGAAACCCCTTTGTTGGATGAACGTTTCAGTCGCATCCCCGATTGCCGAGTAACTGCGACCACTCAAAGAGTCGCGGCTGGCGAGTGCCATCTTGTGAAGGAGTCGTGGCCCTACTGTGAAAATCGCGTGTCCACGATTGGAAGCCATTAGTTTGCTCCCGTTTCACTTGGTTCTGGAGCCAGGCGGTACCCGATTCCGAAGTGCGTGTGAACGAACATCCACGCTGGCGCGACTTGGGCAAGCTTGGTGCGGATGCGCTTCACATGAACGTCAACGGCTCTGTCTCGGTGTGGCATTCGACCACCCCAGACACGTGCGTAGACGTCCTCTCGCGTTACAACCCGGTCGGGGCGTTCTGCCAGTGCAGCGAGAACTTGGAATTCTCGAACGGTCAGCGCTGCGCGTACCCCAGTGACCAAGGCTTCTCGGTCGCCAAGGCGGAGCTCAAGCGGGCCAAGGACAATCGAGTCTTCTTCGAAGTTGGGGGTTCTGAGCGCGGCAGCGGTATTCACGCTGCAGAAGTTACGCCCGCATCACCATCCTCTCGTGAAGGACCGGTGACGCGCTGGTGAAAAGAATGTTAAGGAAGAATCCCCTGCAAAAAGGGCGTTTTCTCCCTCAAAGTCACGACTCGATGTTGCTCATTACGTGCTTTACACGCGTGTAATCATCAAAGCCATACATGGAAAGGTCCTTGCCGTAGCCGGATTGCTTGAACCCGCCGTGGGGCATCTCAGCCACGATCGGGATGTGAGTGTTGATCCACACGCAGCCGAAATCAAGCGCCTTTGCCATTCGCATCGCCCGGCCGTGGTCCTTGGTCCAGACGCTTGAGGCAAGCCCGTAATCAACGCCGTTGGCCCAGGCGATCGCCTCGGCTTCATCGCTGAACTGCTGAACCGTAATGACGGGACCGAAGATCTCGTTCTGGATCATCTCGTCCTCCTGCTTGAGGTCTGCGACAACCGTCGGCTCGAAGAAATAGCCGGGACCGTCGGGAGCATTCCCGCCAACGCGCACGGTGGAATGCGATGGCGCACGGTCAATGAATCCCTTGACGCGCTCACGCTGGACCGCAGTAATCACAGGCCCCATGTAGGTGTTCTCGTCAAGCGGGTCGCCAAACACTGTCGCCTTGGCCTGTTCAGCCAGAGCGTCCACAAAGTCCCCGTAAACGCCAGGGCCCGCCAGAACGCGAGTCGCAGCAGTGCAGTCTTGCCCTGCGTTGAAGTAGCCCGTGCCGGCGATCATCTCGGCAGCCTCGGCGATGTCGGCATCATCAAAGACAACTACTGGGGCCTTGCCGCCAAGCTCAAGGTGAACGCGCTTGAGAGTGTCGGATGCCGCGGCTGCGACAGCCTTGCCAGCTCGGACTGAGCCGGTGATTGAAACCATCGCGAGGTCTGGATGGCGGACGATCCCTTCGCCCACATCGCCCTTGCCAAGCACGACGTTGAAGACTCCTTCGGGAAGGTGCTTCTGCAGCATCTCAGCAAGCCAGAGTGTTGATGTTGGCGTGTTCTCCGATGGCTTGAGCACGCATGTGCAGCCAGCTGCAATGGCCGGCGCGAACTTCCAGACCGCCATCATGAACGGATAGTTCCAAGGCGTGATCTGACCAACGACACCAACCGGCTCCCGGCGAACGAATGAGGTGTGGCCCGCCATGTACTCGCCAGCCGAGCGGCCTTCAAGGTTCCGCGCAGCCCCAGCAAAGAAACGGATCTGATCCGCTGCCGGTGGGATCTCTTCATCCATGGTCAGTTGCAGAGGCTTGCCCGTGTTCTCGGATTCAATGCGCGCGAGCTCCTCGCCGCGTTCCTCAAGTTCATCGGCAATGCGGTAGAGGGCAAGTGAGCGCTCTGAGGGGGTCGCTTGGCTCCATTCGGCAAATGCCTTTGTGGCCGCCGCGACCGCAGCATCAATGTCCGCCTGTGTTGAGCAGGGCATCTCAGCGATGACCTCACCCGTTGCCGCATTGCGCACCTCGTGCACGTCGGTGCCGCTCGGTGGGACTGATTTGCCGCCGATGAAGTTCTGAAGCCTTGTAACCGCCATGTTCATCCTCCGTAATAGGGATTGACCCGCAATGCCGTTGCTTGGAGGGTACCCTCCAAGTCACACGTGGGAAGCCTGATCACCGAAATCTTGCCTCTCGCTGCGGGGGCAGCAATCAGCCCGACAATCCTCACCCTCTCAGTGCTGATCCTGAGCGGGCCGCATGGCAAGGCAAGACAAACGGTCTTCACGATCGTGAATGTCTCCCTGATGGCGGCCTTTGCGATCTTCGGGGCCAACTATCTGAGCCATATTGCGGGCAAGCACCACTCGGGGAAGGTTCACACCGCATCGCTGATGGTTGACATCACGCTGGGTGTTGTCCTGATCCTGCTCGCGGTTCGCGAACATTTCACCCCGGCAAAGGACACGGAGAAGGACCAGGCTGACGATGCCTCCAAGTCAAAGGGTTTGGCCATCCCCCGTTATGCACTGCTTGGTGTCGTCATGACAATCACAAACTTCACGACCCTGGCGCTTTTCCTCCCTGCGCTCAAGGTGATCGGCGTCTCGCACAGTCCCAGCTCCGACAAGCTTGTCGCTGAGATCTTCCTCGTGATCGTCGCGACCATCACAGCTTGGCTACCACTGCTCCTGACTGCCGTTGCTCCAAAGCCAGCAGCACGGATCCTCGGAGGCATCAATCAGTTCACCACGACTTACAAGCATCAGATCGTCGAAGGCGTGTTCCTGGTCTTTGGCATTTACCTTCTGGTGAAGGGTCTCCGCGGCGGCTGAGCGCGTCTTACGACCATCTCAGTCAGAGTGGTCGTGGTGGTGTGAGTGGCCGTGTTCGTGGTCGTGGTCATGAGAATGGTCGCCCGGTAGGTGCCCGCCAACGGTTGCCGAACCACCACCGTGAAGGTCAGCTTTCACGACAGCCCATGACTGCCATGTGATCCTCAGGATTCCGCAGGTGATGATGAGGCCAATGATCGGATCCGCAATTGGAAGTCCGATCGCCACTACTGCCGCTGTCGCAATGACACCAAGCGAAACAAATGCATCAGCTCGAGCATGCTCCCCATCCGCTGTAAGGGCTGCGCTGTTGAGCTTCTCCCCGGCCCTGAGGCGGATCACTGCCACCCACCGGTTACCGGCCCAGCCGATCAGCCCGGCGGCAGCAACAGCAATCAGGTGCGTTGGAGTTCTCGGGTTGAAGAAACGGTCGATCGCCTCATAGCCGGCAATCAGACCGCTGATGAGGATCGCTCCGACCACGGCAACGCCGGCCCACCCTTCAGCTCGCTTGGAGCGCATCAGGAAGGCGACACCCACGGGCACGGCGGTCAGCGCGTCACCAACGTTGTGAATCAGGTCGGCAAGCAGCGCGATGCTGCCTGACCAAAGAAAGACGACAAGCTGCAATCCCGCTGTGAGAAGTAGGACTGCCAGCGACAACAACACTGCCCTCAGCCCATCTCGCGAGCGCAGGATGTCCGGGTCCATCGGGGCGTGTGAGTGTCCGGGGCCGTGCATACCCCGACCCTATGTGAACAACCCCCATAGACCTGTGCTGCCCACAGAACAAGTTCGGGCACGTCTGCTGAACGTGCCCGAACCCGGATCCAACGCATCCCGAGGCTGAGCCCCGGAATTCTGGGAGATGAACTACTTCTTCTTTGCTGCCTTCACTGCTGGCGCAGGTGGCGCGTCTGGACCATGAGGCCCGTCGCCACGCGGTCCGCCTGCTGGACGCAGAGACTCAATCGCTGCCTGGACGGTTGCCGTGTCAAGCCCAAGCTTGTCGGCAAGTGCTGCCGCAATCACAGCCGGATCTGGACGAGTGCCAGCAGCTGGACGTGGGATGGACTCAAACGCGGTCTTGAGCTGAGCTGTGGTCACACCAAGCTTCGTTGCAAGCGCCGACGCGAATACGGCGGAGCCTGGACCGTGACCTTCACGCCCACCTGGGCCATGGCCACCAGGGCCACCGGGGCCGTGCGCCGGACGGACAGCGTCGAGCGCTGTCTTCACAGTTGCCTCGTCAAGCCCAAGCTTGTCAGCGAGAGCCTTCGGGAAGGTTGATCGGTCTGGACGCGTTCCGTCGGTAGGACGGAGCGAGTCAAGCGCTGCAGTGACTGACTCAACTGACACGCCAAGCTTGGACGCCAGGGCGGTTGCGAATGCTGCGTGCTCTGCCGCCTCATCGTGAGCCTTTGGCGCCGGAGCAACAACTGCCTTCTTCGTCTTTGCCTTTGCCTTGGCCTTGACCTTCGTTACAGCGACCTTCGGCTTGGACTTCGTAGTCGTTCCCGCGAATGCTGCTGTGCCGCCGATGGCACCCATCACCAATGCGGTAATCGCTGCTGCGATTACCGCTCTCTTGTTTCCACTTGAGTTCATATTCGTACGGCCTCCTGGTTATTTGATTGGACTGGACGTCTTGCTACTGAGCCGATCTTGCCCAGCCAGGGTTAGAACTACACCGGAGGAAGGTGAGAATCAGGTGAGAATCCATCCGAGACGACCCCGGATGCTCCACAATCAGTTCCCATGGGAATCAACACGGCATCAAACACGGGCGCACGAATCCTGATCGCAGAGGACGACCGGGCTGCTCGGGAAGCCTTGGTAAGGGCTTTGACCCTTGAAGGCTTTGATGTCGACGCGGTTAACGATGGAGCCCAAGCGCTTGACTCCGTCGCCGCTTCACCACCCGACCTTCTGATCCTTGACGTGATGATGCCGGAGGTTGACGGGGTCGCGGCATGCCGCCGGATTCGCGCTGACGGCCTGACCATTCCGATACTCATTCTCACCGCACGGACTGAAACTTCAGATCGCGTGATCGGGCTTGATGCAGGCGCGGATGACTACCTCGCCAAGCCATACGCGTTAGAGGAACTGCTCGCACGCATCCGGGCACTGCTTCGCCGCATAGCCACCAGCGATGCAGAGCCACTGGTTGGCCCTGGCATACGGCTTGACCTTGAAGGGCGTCGCGCATGGCGCGAGGACCGTGAGCTCACGCTGACCAAGACAGAATTTGACCTGCTCGAACTGCTTGTCCACAACGCGGGGATCGTGCTTGACCGTGACATCATCCATGAGCGCATCTGGGGTTACGACTTCGGCCCAGACTCAAAAAACCTCAATGTCTACATTGGCTATCTGCGGCGCAAGCTTGAGGAGGGCGGCGAAACCCGGATCCTCCACACCGTGCGCGGCGTCGGATATGTGATCCGAGCATCATGAGCATTCGCTGGAAGTTCGCGTTGACTCTGGCGGGACTTGCGGCGCTGGCTGCAATTGCTGCAAGTGCCCTCGGCTACGCCCAAACACGCTCACAGCTGCTGGGGCAAGTGGATGCCTCGGTCAGCTCAGGTGCGCAGCGGGCCGCCCAAGCACCCGCACCGCAGGCCCCTGTCGGCGATGCCGGATCGCTTCGGCTGGGCGACCTCCGCAGCATCCCTGGCCTTCCGCCCCAGCCGGATGATGGTGAGCACCCAAGGGACCGCAGGGGCCCTGCTCCGATGCTTGACCGAGCATTGATTGTCCAGAAGCTGTCCAGCGCGGGAGGCGTGACGCGGGCGGCAGTCGGCATCCGCCTGCCAGTAAACGCCAACGACCGTGCCATCGCAGCCGCCGGCATTCCTGGGCAGGCACCCATCCGCTCGGAGACAATCGGGGACGAAACGGTTCGTATGACCACCGCTGGCGTTCCCGGCGGCGGCGCAGTTCAGGTTGCCCGCTCAGTCTCAGAGACCAACTCGATCCTTGCCGGGCTGCGCAACAAACTTGCCCTTCTGACGCTCGCGATCATGGGCCTCGCCGGACTCGCCGGACTGCTGATAGCGAGGAGGGCAACCCGGTCGTTGGAATCCCTGACAGAGTCTGCCGAAAGGGTTGCCGGTACTGGACTTCCCGAGGAGTCGATTGCAGTTGACGGCAATGATGAGATCGGACGTCTCGGCCGGGCGTTCTCACAGATGTTGGCCTCTCTTGCAGAGTCTCGGGAGCAGCAGCAGCGTCTGATCCAAGATGCTGGGCACGAACTCCGCACTCCGCTGACAAGCATGACCACCAATCTGGCAGTACTTGACAGGCTTGACCAGCTGCAACCGGAAGATAGAGCAATGCTGCTTGCCGACCTGAAGAGTGAAACGGGTGAGATGGCAGCACTGGTGAACGAACTTGTGGAACTGTCCGCGGGCGGCTCAGACGAGCCGTACCGACCGACTGATGTTGAGCGGATCGTGCGACGCACTGCCGAACGGGCATCCAGGCGCACAGGGCGACAGATCAACGTCACAGCTGAAGCGGTAACCATCGACGGGCAGGCTCGATCCATTGAACGGGCTGTAAGCAACCTGCTTGACAACGCAGGCAAGTTCGACCAGTCAACCGCGCCTATCGAGCTGACTTTGACAGCCGACAGCGTTGAGGTTTCCGACAGTGGCCCAGGTATCCCGGTAGGCGAGGAGGAGCGCATCTTCGAGCGCTTTCACCGTTCGGTGGAAGCTCGAAACGTCCCCGGCTCAGGGCTTGGTCTGTCAATCGTGAGCGATATCGCAGCGCGACACGGTGGCCGGGCCTACGCGCTGAACCGCAGCCCTGGAGGAGCAACCGTTGGTTTCAGCTTCACCCAGGCTTCCAGAACGGGCCACACAGACTGATTGAAGTTGAGGCCGCCGTTGCTCGTGGCTTCCCAAATGGCCTCGCGGGGAGTAACTTTGGGTAACAACCGTGGGATGTTCACTCTGGGAGGGGAGAACAAAATGAAGAAGCTGCTCGTCGTTGCCGCATCCGCTGGAGCCGTTCTGTTTGGATCGCAGGTCGGCACTGCTCTCGCGACCGTCGCTCCCTGCGATGGCACCGATATGGGCGCATGTCTCC
>JAPLCH010000066.1:0-650 GCA_026392325.1 Solirubrobacterales bacterium
GAGAACTTGAGAACCGGGTCATGTTCACTTTTGCCGATGCCGTCCCCCGACGGACTGTCGACGCTGCCTGACGCCACCGAGGAGAACGGGGCGCCAGTGCTGCCTTGTCGCTTGGACTACGGAGCGATAAGTGTCTTCTTCTTGACCTTGTACTTGCAGCCGTGGGCGATTGCGATGCCCTTGGCGCCTGCGGCAAGCTTGACCTTCACGCTGCTGGCAACGTCAAGGTTGAATGGGACTGCCTGCTGGCCTTCGCCATCGCTTACGTTGACAACAAGCTTCGGAAGCTGAAGCGTTGCCTGGCATGGGTTTGTGTCAACCGTGATCTTGCCCTCGATCGTGTTTCCGGCCTTTGCTGGAACGATCTTCTTGCCTGAGTTGGCTGGGAAGAGGCTGGCTGATGGGAACAGGTCGGTGCTTGCGAAGTAATCGCTGCCTACCTTGCCGAACAGTCCGCTGACAACTGCTGCTGTGTATGAGTAAGGAGTTACGGACCCATCTCCTGCGCGTGTGTAGAGAGCAACCGCGGAGCTCAATGAGCACCCGATGGCGTTGCTTGGTGCTTCGCCGTTGCAGCCGACAGTCTGGTTGGGAGCAGAGGGGCCATCTGGGTTGTGAACGGTTGGCTCAGTGTCAAATCCAATGATCTG
>JAPLCH010000066.1:655-3410 GCA_026392325.1 Solirubrobacterales bacterium
AAATCCAATGATCTGACGGTTTGTGGTGAACACGGTGTAACCGTTGACTGCACCTGGGTAGGTAACCGTCTTGGTATCTCCGGATCCATTGACGAATGTCGTCGTGTAGTCGCTGCAGGTGATCTGGTAGGTCAGCTCGTAGGCGGCTGGGTTTGTAACAACAGCCTTGCCTGTGCAGTCTGGTGAGTAGTTCTGGGCTGCCGCGGCCGGAGAGGCAGCTGCTACCAGACCAACCAACAAGCCTGCTGCTGTGGTTGTTGCGATTGAGCGAAGGCGCACTTTTATGGACTCCTTGTGTTGAGTGAAACTGAGGTTTGAACTGCTTACAGCTTCAGTTTGAATTCAGATGGCCCTCACGGTGTGAACCACCCGTAACCGGGTGGTGAAACCCTTGGTCTCAGGCTGAGGTTGAATGGCTTCCGTTTGTCGAGTGACTGGGGCCAGCCGGGGTGCCCGGAATCAACAGCCGCTCGCCGCACTGCCAGCAGAAGGTTGCGCCACGAGCGTGGAGTGAACCGCAGAATCTGCAGGCGCCTGAAGCCGCAGCGTCATCAAGCTTGAGCAGCCGCTCGGCTTCGGCCAGCTCGGCATCTACCCCCTGCAGCTCCGCCGCACGCTTTGTGACCACGTCAAGGCGGTAATGGTCACGGATCGCCATCTCGTAGACGACACCGCCCAAGTCGTACTGCATCTCACCAAACCGCTGGGCCAAGTCGTCGCGCCGCTTGCGCAGCTCCGTCATGCCGACAGTAGGCGTGGCCGCTGCCTCCTCTGCCTGGATACGGGCCTTCTCAGCTGGAAGCCGGTTGCGAAGTGCGCCTGGAAGTCTGTTTGGAAGTGCCATTTTGTTTCTCCTAATTCTCGTTTTGATGCCTAGAACGACGGGGCTGGTCGGGGGTCAAGCTTCTTCTTGAAAACGTCAGTGCCAAAAGTTTGGGTTCCGGAATCGTTGCTTCGTCCGAGTGGCAGAATCAGCTGCTCTTTGTTGTAGATCCCAAGGCGATCCTGGATGGTGAGGAGTAGATCCCACGTGTCGTAGGCCTTCTTGTTTACGGTCCCGGCCTTTGCGAATGGGGAGAGGACCACCGCACCGCTCGGCGCGATCGTTGACCCTGCTGCAGCTAGCCCTCGCCGCCCTGACAGGGCTGGAGGGCGATCCCACGCAACAACGGACATTCCGTCAGCCTTGTAGATGCTGGAGGAAAGCACTGTCCCTGAGATCTGGTCCTTGAGGAAAGCGTCCAACGCTGCTGGGCCACCGCTCGTTCCATCCGGACAGCCCGTGGCTGCCTGGCCGCGACACGGCGAAGGGACGATGATCGTCAGGGCTGGGAAGGGCTTGTCTACGGGAGCTGCCGCTGAGGCGGCGAGGTCTGCCTTGAGACTCGAGAGCGGGTGGTTCACGAAGTTGCCCCCGTCAGCGGTGAGGCAATAAGCGTTGGTTCCGCTTACGGACTCAAACCACGCGGAAGGATCATCTGCTGTTGGCGCGACTCCGCCAATCGGAGAGGCTATAGGTTGGCCGACGGCAGGCACCGGACACAGGGACCTGTTGAACACATCCAGGGCTGCGTTGAAATCCTTTGTTGCCTGGTCGAATGCATCTGATTCCGCGGGGCTGGGGTGATCGCCCAATGGAGCTGGTGTTGCTGGCTGAACAACGGTTGGGGGAGCTTCCTTGTAAACGCGAACGCCTTCCATGTCTGTCTGCATGACCCGATCAGCAAGGGTCTTCACGGTCGCTGGAAAGATGCAGCCGGCCCCTGGGGCAACCGCCCCATCGACAAAGGATTCAGCGGTGTCAGGAACCTTGGTGGCCGTCAGGCATCCAGCTTCCGTGTCGAGGTTTGGAGGCTGACCGCTGAAGAGTGCGATCCGGTTCGCAACGCCACTCTTGGAGACCTGGCGGAAGTTCTCAAGCAGCGTGCCCTTCTTGGCAAGGGTTGACTTGAGGTAGTCGCCGTCGGAGGCTGACTGGGCGGCAACTCTGGAAGCATGAGCAGCAGCCCCGCCGGCGGCTGCCAGAGTCTGACCGGAACCACCCCCTGGGAGAAGGACAAGAAATACGTGACCGATGTTCGGATTAGTCGGCGTTGTCGGGGTTGTGGGCGTTGCCGGTGTCGGCGCAGGAGGAGTCGGAACCACAGGGACGGCAGGAGCCGGCGTCACCACTGGGTCAACAGGTGCGTCAACGGCCGGATCAGCCGCGGCAGCAGGACCCGTCGCCGGGGCACCAGCCGCCTGGACGATCACGACGCGCCTTCCCGCAGCAAACGTGTTGCTCAGTGGAGGGCCGAATGCAGAACCGATAATCGCACCCACCATCAGCAGGGCGAGCCCAGCTGATGCAGCTGGCTTATTGGCGAAGCTGGCTGCCAACCCCGCGGCCCCAACCGCCGGGACTGCAACTGGGGTAGATGAAGCCATCGGCGGAAGGCTTCCCTCCAAAGAGGCAGCCGAAGCGGCAGCAGCAAGGGCAGTGAGGACCGGACCTACCGGCACCCGCTGCTCTGAACGGCGAACACCACAGTTGAGGCAGTAGCGCTGATCATGTGCCAAAGCCGTCCCGCAGGAGCGGCACGGCTCGGCCTGGTCATTTGTTGTGTTCGCTTCAGACATGCAGATTGAGTACCCGAGACGACTCTCGTCAGTTGAAGGTCGTTCCCCCGCCGCCGCCGGCTGGCGCCTTCCCGTCCTTCGGAGGAGGCGTACCGGGCGTGACGATGGGCTTGGGGAGCTTGGCGAGCTTCTTGGA
>JAPLCH010000066.1:3437-4708 GCA_026392325.1 Solirubrobacterales bacterium
CAGCCGGCGCCGCCTTGGGTGCGGCCTTTGCTGGTCCCGCACCCGCAGCTGCGGAGGTCGCTGGTGCTGCGTCTCCCGCCGCTGCTGCGACCGTGGTCACGGCTTGCGGGACTGCAGCAACCTGCTGGCTTCCGCCAGCTGAGCGACCAACCAGAACTCCCGTGCCGAGAAACAGAACTGAAAGGCAGACGATTGCCACTGCCAGAGCGGGACTGATTGCTTGTTTGGACTTAACCGGCGACTCAACAGCGGTAGCCACAGCGGCTCCCGCTCCGACTCCAGCAAAAGGCAGCGCCTTATCGGGCCTGCGAAACCCGCAGCCGACGCAGTAGCGCTGGTCTTCTGCGACAGACGCACCACACCCGCGACATGGCTGAGCAGAGATACCTGCAATTGAGTGGGCCTGAGTGGGGATGTTTGTTTGAGAGTCCATGGTCAGCTCCTTAGTTGGTCAAGTCCGTTGAAGGGACAAAATTGGTTACGACACCGGTCTTGGGGCTCGCGCCCACGTAATACACAGCGAAAACCTGTGGCTTGCCCTGGCCCTTGGGGAGCAGCTTCTCAACTACAGAGCGGCCGGCAGCCACGATCTTTCCGCTCCTGGTTACGACTGAGAAGACGATGAGTCGGCTCTGGCCAAACGGCGAGTTGTTGGTGACCTTGCCCTTAACTGCGACGCCGCTGACTGGGTCCTCAAAGAAGTGGACTTTGATCAGCGTCGGATCGGCCGGGACTGACTTCAGCTCCTTACCAATTCCGAGCTTGACCTTTGCACTGGTCGGGAAATCACCAATGACCTGGTCGTCAACCCACTGAAAGGTCTGCCCAGGGCGGATGATGGGAATCTGGATCAGGGTCGGGTCTGTGCCGTAGGCGGTGTTTGTATAGACCTCGGTCTTGCCCTTCCGGTACGCCCGGAGAGCAACGGGAACATCGACGAGGGCTGTCTTCGCATTGCTCTTTATCGTCACGACGATCGCATTTCGATCAGTCCCGCGCAGGATCGTGATCCCCATGACCTTGAGCCTTGGATCGGCCTTTGGAATCACAAGTCCCAGCTGGGCGACCTTCGCCTTCTTGGCTGCAATCTTCTCCTTGCGGGCGCTCTTGTCTTGGCTGCTTTCGCAAGCGGCGAGCGACAAGGGCAGTACTGAAACGAGGATGATCGACGCCAGCCTTCGCATCAGCCGAATACGCCGCCCACGTAGTTCTGGGTGCGCTCTGCACGTGGGGAGTTGAAGACCTGCTCAACAGTTCCGTACTCCACGAGC
>JAPLCH010000237.1:0-34882 GCA_026392325.1 Solirubrobacterales bacterium
GAGCTGTCTTTGCTGAACAGGCAGGTGGTGACTCAGGGCTGGGGTTTGTAATCCAGCAGGCTCTCCCCCAGCTGTTGACGGCACGAGCCTACGCAGCAGTCGTTGTGCTCTCAGCACTTGCCCTTGCAGCGTTCCTGCTGCTCACAATCGCCCAGAAAAGGCTCATGCCGTGGACCCGGCTGGGAGAATCACAGCGATGAGCATTCGCAGCATCACCTTTACGACTCTTGTCATCGGCACCGCCACCTTCGCCGTTGGCTGCGGAGGCAAGGTTGAATCAACGACAACCAAGACCGACACAGCCGTGACTGTCGCTCTCCCAGCCCACCCGTCCCCAGCTTCCCTCTGTCTCTACGCGGCCTTGGAGAACGGCGGATATGCAGGTTCAGGACTTGTCGTCACGCTAAGCCCCCAAGCAAACTCCGCAGCCCCACTCGAGATGCTAGGCAACGGGCGCGCGGACATTGCTGTGACCACACCTCAGACGCTCATCAATCAGCGTGACGGAGGAGCCCCGCTGATCTCCATTGCCGCATTGGCCAGGCAGACACTCAGCTATGGCGCGCTTAAGCCACCTGGCAAGTCCGCTCAGGCCAAGGCTGCCCGACTTCGACATGCCTCAGCGCTTGCCGGCGGACCAAACGCTCCGGCAGTGCTTGTCACATCCCGCGCCAATGTTTCGGACCACGGGGCCATGCTGCGCCGGTTCCTGCAGGCCACGGGAAGAGCCTGCCAACCGGCTGGCAGCGCGGTGGCTGACGGACTCAAGTCTTGGAAGAAGGCGGGCGGCAGAACACGGGCCGGCAAGGAGAAGGCGAGTGCTGCTGCCTTGGCGCCCAACAGTGCGCGGGGCGGAAACCCATGGGGTTGGCAACAACCTTCACAGTGGACTGCACTCGTTACCGCGCTTCAAACCAGCGGCCAGCTTCGGGGCGCGATCGCGCCTGACACAGTCTTCACCAACGAGTTCCTCGCGGGGCAGGGAACTTCCTGACCTGAAGGACTCCCAGCCCTCGGCTGGGACAGACCTCAGCGCTCAGCGAGCCTGTGAATGTCGATCAGAATGCTGGTGGTTGACTCGATGGCGGGCAGGCGGTCGGCCTTGCGCCTTCCATTCAGTCGACGCTGGGGACTGTGGCTGTTGACTCGGGCGACTGCGGCTGCTGTCAGTGCGCCGGCGGCAGCTCCCACAGTTGCCACTGCTGCTGCTTTGGCCACTGGAGCAAGCGAATGGGCACGCTGAACTACAGCAGCCCTGCGGCTTGTGATCTCGACCAGCTCGCCCTCAAGCAGCTCGTCATCCCTGTGGTCGAAGGAATCCATCAGGCGTGATCATGCCGACCGGTGCGGTCGGAGTGATTGAACTTCCCTGCGCTACGCCCCAAAAGGCTGCGGGCGCTCAGGTACTGCGTCAGGCTCCAGCAAGATCTCGTAAACGCGATATGAACGGGTGACCTCGCCGCCCATTCCCTCCATCGCCCGGTTCATGGGAATGTTGGTCTCAAGGATCCAGCCAGTCTCGCCCTCCGCCTGTGGCGTTCTGGCGGCTGCGTCGTAGTGCAACGCGTACATCTTGGCCGCGACGCCCGCGTGTTGGAATTCCTTGCGTACTCCGAGAGCAAAGACGCGAACGCGGTCAATCTTACGCTTGTACCAAAGGGCTTTGGCCCAACCGAATGGCAAGAGCCGCCCGTTGAGTCGAGCAAATACTTGGTTCCAGTCAGGCAGCGTCAGCGAAGCACCGACTATCTCCCCGTCCTTCTCTGCGATGTAGGCCCAGTTCTTGTCAAGAACAGGCTTCAGGCTCTTTGCCATGTGCTGCGCTTGGTCCATCTCGATCGGGACGAACGCCCAGTTGCGCTTCCATGCCTCGTTGTAGAGCTCGACAAACGCGGGAATCTCAACCTTGAGGTTGCGAGGGTTCATTGGCCGCACCGTGATTCCGTGTTTGGACTCAACCTCGTCGGCGACTTGGAAGATCGATGGGTGGACTGCACTCCTGTCCTTCACGTGGAGACTCCACATGTTCAGGTCGATCACCTTATCCAGGCCGGATCCCTCAAGCAAGGCTGGGTAGTACGGCATCGTCCAATCGGTAAGTACCGATGGCGCGAGGTCAAACCCGCTTACAAGCACACCGCATTCCTCATTCGTGGTGAAGCTCATTGGGCCGGTCGCGCGGTCACAGCCTCGAGCTGTGAGCCACTCGCTCGCAGCCTTGATAAGGGCATCCGAGGCTTCCTGGTCGTCCTCGCACTCATAGAAGCCGAACAGGCCCCAGCGATTGTTCTGAAACTCGTTGAGCTTGTGGTCTACGTGAGCGCAGAGCCGACCGACAACGCGGCCATCACGCCGGGCAAGGAAGTACTCGATCTCAGCATGGTTGAAAAATGGGTTCTTCTTGCGGTCCAGAACCTGCTTGCGCTCAAACCGGAGCGGAGGAACCCACATTGGCTCGTTACGATAAAGCCGATATGGCAGCCCAACACACTCCTTGCTGGGCTGATCTCGACCGACACAGAAGGCACCCTACATCCCGACCATGCCGACTCCCCCTGACGTATTTGCGAAAGTCCGCGGCCATGACCGTGAGGAACAGCTGCGCGCTGCTCGGGAAGCGGACATCCTTCCTTACTTCAGGCTGGTTGAGTCACCCGCAGCACCAATAGTTGAGATGGAAGGCCAAGAGCGTGTGATGCTCGGTTCCAACAACTACCTCGGCCTCACCGGGGATCCGCGGGTCATTGAGGGAGCACGCTCCGCCCTGGAGACATACGGGACCGGACTGACGGGCTCCCGGCTCCTCAATGGGACAACACCACTTCATGTTGAGCTTGAGGAGCATCTTGCCCGCTGGATGGGCACGGAGGACGCAATCGTCTTCACGACAGGGCATCAGGCAAACATGGGCGCCCTGGGGACGCTTCTTGGAGTTGGAGATACCGTTGTCGTGGATTCAGCCGCCCACGCATCCATTCTCGACGGAATCATCCTGTCGAAGGCGAAGATGCGCCCATTCCGCCACAACCAGCTCGACAAGCTCGAGCGGCAGCTGCAGCGCGCCTCAGACGACGGTGGAGGCGTTCTGGTGGTCGCTGAGGGCCTTTACTCGATGGAAGGTGACGTTGGGCCACTTCAGGGCATTGCGGAGCTCACAAAGCGTTATGGCGCTCGACTGATGATTGATGAGGCTCACAGCGTCGGCGTGCTCGGGGCTCGCGGCACGGGCGCAGCGGAACTCTTTGGAATTGAGGATCAGACGGACCTGAGGATGGGAACGTTCTCCAAGTCCTTCGCTTCGTGTGGTGGGTTCATCGCCGGCAGCGCCGAGGTAGTCGACTACCTGCGCGTCTCAAGCCGCTCATACATCTTCACTGCCTCCGGAGTCCCAGCAGCAGTCGGGGCAACCCACGCAGCTTTGAAGATCATCGATTCGGATGAGGGGAAAGAACTGTTCGCTCTGCTCCTCGCAAATGCAGCACGGCTTGCCGACGGATTGACGGCGCTCGGATTCCGAGTGATTCAAAGTGAGGGTGGGATTGTGACCCCCGTTGTCCCAGTTCTTGTCGAGGACGACTGGAAGGCAGTCCTGCTCTGGAAAGCGCTCTATGACGCTGGAGTATTCGTCAATGTTGCAATTCACCCGGCCGTCCAGCCTGGAGGGGCATTACTTCGCACCAGCGTGATGGCGACTCATGATGAGGAAACGATTGACCGCGCTCTTGGCGCGTTCGCTTCCGTCAAGGCGAGTTTCGAGGCCGAGCACGGCCCGCTGCCCGCTGCCTGAGCTTCGGCCTTTCCGCAAACCTTCGATTTTGAGCGGCGCTTCGGCACGGAATACCCGCTAAGAGCGCATCTTCTTCCGTCGCGGGCCTTGCGCGATCTGTTTGCTTTGAATACGTTCACCTTCTGCCCACGGATCGGCCGGAGGACCGGATTCGAAGCAGACAATTCAGCAGTACAGCGCACGGACGCCCCCACCATCCGCTGCTTTGGCAAACCCAATTTGGGTTGCCTGCACCATCCAAAGACCACCCTGAGGAGACCAAAGATGACGCAGAAGACAGCCACGGCAACCACCCCCGAGCCACAGCACCTAGTGGCCCTTGCACGAGCCAACAGTGTTCGTCTTGCCCGAGCCGCATTGAAGAGAGAAATTGCAGCAGGAGAAACGCTTGTCGGACAGGTCCTGCTTGACGGACCATGGGAAGTTGAAAGCATGACCGTCGCCGACCTTCTGGCCTGCCAGCGTCGTTGGGGCGTCACCCGATGCCGCAGGTTCCTTGCGAAGTCACGGATTTCCGAAACCCGCACAGTCGGAACTTTGACTCAGCGTCAACGTGGCGAGCTTTCAGACCGCCTGTTCGCGGAGCCCAGCCTCAGCGCTGTTGGTTCCTGAGCTCGCGCTCAGCTTTTCGCTTCACAAAATCAGACCTGATCGGCAGGAAACAGGCGATCAGGACGCCGACCGCGGCGACAGGCATCACGGCGCTGGGCACGTGAGCGAGCGCAAGCAGTCCAACTGCGACCGCAGCGGGAAGTCCTGCAAGTACCGCGGCATGCGACCGATAGCCTGATCGGTGCTCCCTCAGAGCCTGTTCAAAGCCTGCCGCCGATCCGAGCAACAGCCCAGTGACGAGAACTGTGGTGCCAGTCTTCCCCCCGGCGACGAATCCGCCAACGGCTAGAACCAACGCGACCACAACAGCAATCTCGCTTAGTGGAAATGGCGCCCAAGGTGGCTTCGGCGGAGCGTCCTTCTCAGCCACCTCAACAGGTTCGTGGCTAATCAGCCCAGTTGGTGCTGCGGTTGGCGCGCCACCAACCCGACGCCGAGAGCGCTTTCCCAAGGTCAGTCCCTCACAGGACTGTCAGAGCGCGGCGCTTGCCGCTGTCGCAAATTAGGGGACACCCTGAGGAGATCTTCACATGCCACCAACCCGCCAGCATTCCGATCAACCCCAAACGCGGGCGAACATGCCAGTGGCCGCAACCAGGAAGGCCCAGGTCGTCGCGTGATACCCGCAGCCATCTGTAGCTCTTTGGGTCGGAGAGCATCAGCTCAATCTGCACTCTGGCGTCGTCTTGCCGTGACCGAACGGTGGTCAGCTGCGCTCGGGCATCCTCCAACCGGAGGGCAAGTGCATCCCGTCGGGATTCGAGCTGCCCAAGTGACATCAGCCGGGGTGGTCCCGGCTGAAGGGGCGCCAGGTCAAGTGCAAGCGGATGGGCCTCAGCCACAAGTCCGACAGTTGCCGCCTCAATCCGCGCAATCTGAGCTTTCAAAGCATCCCGCGCTCCGGCATGCAGAATCGCATCCTCAACCAGTGCCGGTGATGGACTGCGGTGGGTGGCTGCAAAGGTCGTGCTCACAACACTTTCAGCGTACCAGCGAGTTCAGCCCCCAGAGCCGGGAGTTCCGACTCAGGTGGTGACACAGAGGTCGATTGCCCGTTCAAGCGCCAGCTCAACAATCTCTGCGACAACGCCCGGCGCGAGCAGCGACACCAAGCACATCTGCTCCGACTTGCGGGTGACTTCAAACTCGGAATTTGGTTCCCCGAAAAGAGTTGCCATTCGCAGGTCGCCATAACGAAGCTCAACCACGCCGGTGTTCGGGTCTGACCAAAGTGAAACACGAAGCTCTGAGGGTTCTTTGGGAACCCCGAACGCCCAGATGGGAATTCCTGTCTCAAGCGTCGCGAGGGTGATCGCGTCCGAGGGGATGCCCGAGGGCCGGAACCCTCCCTCCAGCAGACGCCTCCTGATGACATCCTCAGCTGTCCCTTCCCCCACGGAGGGATCCATGCCAAGTTGGGCTCGTAAGGCCCTGTAGAGAGCTGCAACCGGCTCTGCTGCAACCCGGACAGCCTGGGCACCTGTAATGCGATCCGCTGCAAGGTCAAGCTCCTGGCTGAGCCCAGCGGGAGTCTTGCTTGGCCCACCCGCTACGAAGCAGAACCGGACCCCCATTCCAGGGAACTCAGACTCGACTTCCGGGGAGACAGCTCCGACAAGAATCCCACTCATCTGGTCGGCCGATCAAGCAGTGCATTGACATTTTTGACAAGCCAACCGGGCCTGTCAACCGATGATCCAATCAATGTCCCGCGAACCTGGCCGCCGCGCGCTCCAACCACCACAGTCGGGCAGACCGCAATCCCATAACGGGTGGCAAGCGCACCATCTCTATCCCAGATACTCGTCACATCAGGGACACGCAGAGCCAGCCGGGCCAGCTCGCGGCGACCTCCGCGCAAGCCAACGAGCACAACGGTAGACCCGGGAAGGCGCTGTCGCAGGACAGACAACGACCCGGCAATCGCCGAGCACTGCTTGTCGGAAACTGTCACGAAGGCCAATACCAGCGGGCCCTTCTTCAACGGGGCACATGAGGTGAAAGCCCCCAAGATCTGAACACTGCAAGCGCTTGGGGAAAGGTTGACATCCCCATTGAGAGCAGAGAGCGCCAGTGGAGCAGCAAATGGGGGCATCTGCGATCCAACCTCGGGGCCCTTGGCTCCAGTGCCCTTGTGTCCGGTCGTCACATAGAAGCCGATCACGAACAGGGCTCCAAGACCAACGACTCCAGCAAGGAGGGGCCCGCGCCTCACTCTGTTTCAGCCCCGGCTCTGCGTCGCTCAAGAACACGCACCATCGCTGGGACAACAATCACCACTGCAAGCAAGGCCACCAGAAGGTCAACAACCGTGGCGATTCCGAAGTCTCTCAGTACCCGAATGTCACTCAAGACAAGAACGCCGAATCCCATCACCACAGTCAGTCCGGAAACGCCAATTGCCCTGCCCGTCGTGCTGAACGCCCGTGCCAGCGAATCCTCAACAGTGCCGCCCAAGAGGGACTCTGCCCGCTGCCTCTCGGAGAGCAAAACTGCGAACTCGGTTCCAATTGCGATCACCAAAGCACCGAGCGCTGCGGAAAGAGGGTTCAGGTCCACCCCAAGGATCCAGAGCGCAAGCGTGGCCCAGCCAGTGGCCAAGGCCGTCGCTGAAAGTGGCACTGCCAACCGACGCCATGACCGGAATGCGACCATCAGCACTGCGGCTGCCAGCAGCAGTGCAACGAGGGTGATCAGTCGCCGGGAATCGGCATCAGCCAAACGGTCGTTGGCGGCGGCTGCGACCACCGGCAGGCCGCCCACCGAAGCCGTGACCCCAGAAGGGGCTGTGGCTGCCCTTGACCGCAGGTCTTCAAACACGGCCTGCTGTTTGGAGAGCGGCATCAACTTCACCCCAAAGCTCGTGAGGACAGCGTCTCCTTGGGGTGTGATCACCGCCGACTTGAAGTATTCGGGAACTGCTGCCAGGGCGGCCTGCGTCGCAGCTGGCGTTCCCTGCCCTGAGACAAGGTCTGTAAGCGACACTCCGGGGCACACTGCTGACCCCTTGCATCCTGTCGTCTTCGAATAGCCCCAGCGGGCCAGAACATCCTTTTGCACTCCGGCAAGCCAGGCCAATGTGCGGGGCTCCGTCACCGCCGTTCCGGTCAGCAACAGGTCCACCTCACCAGCCACCCCGGTTTCGGCCTGCAGAGCCTGTAGGTCCTGAAGCGCAGGCGTCCCAGATGGAACAAGGCGCGTGATGTCAGATTCCACATTGAGCTGTCCCTCGACGGCCCACCCTCCACTGGCAACCGCAGCAGCAACAAGCAGAACGGTTCCGGGGTTTGCGGACAGGAGCGCAGACAGCCTCACTCGTGGACCCGCAAGCTTCTGGAATGGCAGCTTTCCGATGATCAAATCACGCGCTTCAAGCCTTGCTGAGTCCAGCCAATTGGCGGCCCGAGCGGTGAAGCGGGAGCCCGGGATGGTTCCGGAGAGTCCAGCCGAACCGACGAGCACGGCACAGACAAGTGCAACAGCCACTCCGGCTATCAGGACCAGCCCGAAGCCACGGACCATTGGTACTGGGGAAAGCATCAGTGCGAGAAAGCCAGCAGCCGTGCCGAGCGCGGCTGTGACTACCGGTGGGCCACCAACTCCGATCGCGCTCACAACCGTTTCACCTGCTGCGCCACCGTCACGTCTTAATGCTTCAACCGAACGCGCTTGAAGCTGAACCGCATAGTCCACCGCCAGCCCGATCAGGACGGGAACACCGCCAACCGCCGCGACTGTCAAGGACATGCCAAAGAGTGCCATCCCGCCGAACACCAGTGCTGCCGTCAGCAGAGCCAGAAGCAGGGGCAGAAGCCTGGCCCTGACTGGGAACGCGAGCCCAAGTGCCAAAGCCATCAATGCCGCGGCCGCAAGGAGCAATGGGATTGCTCCGGCAGCGACCTCACTTGCCAACGACTCAGCAAGAACACCCGCACCCGTAACCACATAGCGTCCGGCCTTGAGCTGGAACTCTGGCATCTTCGTTGCCGCCTCAACATCACGGGTCAGCGCCCGCTTGGCTGAATCACTGAGTCCAGCCTTGGGCCGCACCTGGATCAGCGCTGCGCCCGCCGAGGGGAACAGGTATGAGAATCGGGCCTTTGGCTGCCCCAGTCCTCTGGATCCATCGAAGGCAACCTGGGTAACGAAGTCCGAGTTGGCAATGCTCGGCAGGCTTTTGAGCCCAGTCTGCAGCTGCAACCGAGACAGAGCAGCGGCCGAGCGGCCCTGCTCGGCCTGACCCGCGGCAGCAGCTGCCGCGGCAGCAGCCTGAGGTGACTGACCAGCAGCGAGTGCCTGCTTCCGTGCCGCGTTCGTGGCCCTCTGGACGTTGGAAGCTGCAGAACGAAGCTCCGTCCCAAGTGCTGACGTGAGCTGGTTGGCGGCCTCGTTTATGAAGGTCGCAGGGCCGTAGACCCGTTTAACGGAACCCGCTTTCGCAATTCGTCCGCAAGGACTGTTGACGCCGCCATACGGTTTTGCCCCTTTCGGAACACGACCGCCCAAGCAGCCTTCAAGCTGGAGCAGCCTTCCAATTTCCGTCGTGAGGAGCAGTTGCTGAAGGTTCTCCTCTGCCATCACGACAATCGGGTCATCGCCGAACTTCGCACGGATGCGATCCGTTGCTTCAGCAGCAGATGTCGCTTTGGGAACCAGAGAGTCGGTTCCTGCGGATGGCCTCAATCCGACAAGAGCACTGGCAGCAAAAACCAATCCAACGACCACTGAGGCGATACCCACGCTGCGCCGATTGGCAACAGCCATACCGGCTGTCCTCCTCAGCAGCCTGGAAAGCACCGGATCAGCTTTCTCGTTGCGCTCAGACACTGCTGTGAACCAGTCGGTTCAACATCAGGTTCCCAGTGCTCAGGGAGCCTGGGTGATCAGCGGGAACAGCGTTGAGAAGCCCGGAACATTCGACTGCTGGGTGCAGGCGGGCGCAAACGGTGCGTTTGTTGTTCCGCTGAACGCCATTGCCTTCAAAGCCTGTGTGAGGGTCGCGTTGACGTCATACGGAGGTGTCTGCGGGCCGGGGTCATCGGGCGCGTCCGCGGTCGTAGGAGCATTTGGCTGCGTCACTCCAGAACACTGGCCAATCTCATAGCCCTTCAGCTCCCATGAATGTGGCAGAGCACCGCTGGAGGCCGAGTAGTACGGAGTCGTGCGGTTCGTGGTTGGACGAGATGGGAACGCGGCCAATGAAAGGGCATTCAGTGGTGCCAGCGCACGCAGATAGTGCTCGCCCGTTGGCGCCCATGGGGTCGGAAGACTGTCAGTTGCTTGCGTAGTCGCAGCAGCGTTGCCAAGGAACGCGGTCAGCGACTGCTTGTATTGGCCGACAAAATCAAGCATCGGGTTCAACTGCTGGAGGAAGAGATCGAGCTGCCCAAGAACCGTGCTCAGGCCGGGCTTGGCACCGGATCCGTTGAGGAAAGTGCCCAATGCCGGAACTCCGGCAGCAGAGGCATCCACAAGCGGCCCCAGCTTCGTGTTGATCGTCTTGAGTGGCTGAGCCAGCTGCCCAACGGACGAGAGGATCGGGCTGAGCTGCTCTGCCGCAGGCTGAAGCTGCAGGACAAGAGGATCAGCATCCTGGGCGAATGACTTCAGACGGTTCATCGTCTTCGTGCTCTCCGACTCAAAGGTTGGAAGAACCTGGAAGGTCTCTGCAAGCTGCTGGTTTCGCTGAGCTGTTGTCGTAAAGACAGCGTTCGAGTTAGTGATCAGCTGCTGGAACTGGTTTTTGCGCTCTGCCAATGCGGTGAATACGGTTCCGGTATCCCTGACCAGCGACTGGACAGCTGCGGTCTCGCTGTTGAGGACACTCATCAGCTGGTCTGCCGAGTCGGTGAAGGACGGAAGGTTGCCGAAGGCGTCGTTGAGGTCTCCCCCGCGCCCGGCCAAGGCACCAGCGGCACCCTGCTGCCAGTCCTGGAAGCCCTTTCGGGTTGGCGCGTCGAATGTCTTGAAGATCTGGTCAATCGTGACCTGTGGGCGAACCTGCTTCTCGGGAAGAAGTCCCCCGTCGGGCAGTGGAACTCCGTTGGCGCGGTTGCCCGGTGTCAGCTCGACATAGGTCTCGCCGAGCAGGGTCTTAGTGCGAAGAATCGCCCGAGTATCACTTGGAATCGGGGAGTACCGGGGGTCGATCTGAAGCTGGGCGTGCGTGGAGTTCCGCGGCCCAAGCTCAACTGAAGCCACCTTGCCAACAGGCACGCCACTAATTCGGACATCCGCTTGATTTGCCAACTGCCCAGCGTTATTGAAGTTCACGCTGACGCGGTAGCCCTTTGCTGCAAAGGGAACTGGCCCACCGAATGCGACCCAAAGGAACAGAATCAGGCCAAAGCACGAGAGCGCGAAGCCGGCCATGACGAGAATTCGCCCGAGTGTTGGTGCTTGTTTTTGCATGCCCTACGACCCCCTGCAGACTGGAGCGGGGACTGACGTCGGACGCGGAGCACGAAGCAGCTCGACCGTGGCCCATGCACTTGGGCTGCCCACGGACACGTTGCCCGCTGGCGCACAGACTTCCTTGAGAATTGAGTAGATCGTGCCGAAGGTGTTCTGGGCGCCGAGGAAGACGCTCTGGCGCACCGGTCCTGCAGCATCCTGATTGAGGAGCTGGGCGTTCGTGTTATGGCTAAGCCAGAACAGATCGAACAGGTACGGCGGAACGTCCCCGGTTGGGTCATACGCAAGCTCATTGAGTCCGTAGTTGAGGCTCTTTCCGGTCTTGAGCAGACCAGGGCCTGCGGATACAAGGTCCGCCGTTGTCGGCTTCAACAGGCGCAGTGCCGGCTGCACGTCAACCGAGAACGGACGCAACTGGTCTCTGATCGGCGCGAGAGTCTGCGTGAAGAACTTCTGTGACGCAACCTGTGCCGGGGCAAGACCGCGCGCTGCTGGACGCAAGGAGCCGGCGCTGATCACTGCCTTGTTGGTAGCCGAGAGCGCCCCAGGGAGAAGCGAGATTGTCGCCTTCAGATTGGATTCCTGGGCAGCAAAGTCACCAAGAACAGCATTGCTGCTGTCAACAAAGGCTGAGAGCTGGGTGTCCTTCTTCCCAAGCTCGTTGAGGAGAAGCTGAAGGTTGGTAGTGACGCGCTTCATGTTGGACTGGCGCTTCTGCAACTGACCTGTGATCTTCGCAATGTTGCGCTGTGTAGGGTCAAGGCGCCTCAGGACCTGTGCGAGCGTCCGCCCGTTGCCTGCAAGTCCTTGTCCGCCTCCGTTGATCAGAAGTACAAGATAGTCGCGAGTGTCAGCGTCAAGCACTGACAGGAACTCGTCAAAGTTGACATCCGGCTGTGTGTGTGAAACCGGAAGAACCTCTCCGGGAGCCAGTGGGGGGCCAGCGGAATTCGAGCCTGGATCCAGGGCAATGATCATGTCCTTAAGGCCCGTCTTGGGACGAAGCAGCATTGTCGCGTCTGGATAGATCCGACCCTTGTACTTGGGCTCAAGGTCCATTGTGACCAGCGCACGCCCGTCCTTGAGCGCAACATCGCTGACCGCGCCGATCGGAACACCGGCGATGTTCACGGTCTGTCCCTGCCCTGGAACGACAGCCTGGGCAGTTGAGAACTGGGCTTGGAAGCTGTAGACGTCCTTGCCCAGCACTGGAACCCAGCCAGGAGCAGCAAGATGCTGATTGACAAGGATGAACAGGGTTATCCCGCCCGCAATGAATACCAGTGCGAGCACCGCGAGGAAATCCTTGAAGTGTTTGCGGATTGCGATACCCATCAGCCTGGCGATCCTGTCTTGTCTGGAAGACCCTTGACGGCAGATGTTGCGTTCAGATCAACAGGCTGATTGCTCGGACTGCTTACGCACTTGTTGTTCGGCTTGTAGTCGGGCGCCTGATCACGGCCGAAGTACTTCGGACTCGTGCCAAGCGGAGCGTTCGGCATGTTGCCCCAAACTGGCGTCCTCAGGCTTTCCTGACCGCTGTACTCGGTCATGTCGACCTGAAGGTTGCCGCCAGTGGCCGTGTTGCGCGTGTCCTGTGCGCCACCTGGCTGGGCTCGAATGAATTGACCATTGCCGTCGTAGTTCTGGCTCTCTCCGGCAAGACCTACGAGCGCAAACCAGAACTCCTTGTAGGCAGCCTGTCCGGTTGAGAAGTCGTAGCCAACGCCAGCGTCAGCGATTGACTGATCTCCGGTCGGAAGGACCTTGTAGAAGAAGCACTGCGCCATTGAGGTTGCCTGTGGCAGGAACTGGATCTGTTGCCCAACGGTTGCGGCGGTTGATGAGGTGATTGGTCCCAGGTACTTCATGTCATAGCCCAGCTCGGTTGGCCCGAGCAGCGCAGAAGCCTGCTTGGCCCATGGGGTGCCGGCTGCAACCGTTGCCGGGGTTTCCTTGGCCGCAGGGATGAGGTCGGTTGAGAACCCGGCAATCGCTGGCAGGGCAGCGTCAACTGTGCCAAGCGCCTTGTATGTGTTCGAAAGCGTTGGCCCGAGGAGAGCGATGGACTGCTGGAGCGCTGCTGGGTTTGAGCCAAGTCCCGCCATGGTGTGACTGAAGTTGGTTACGAAGTCAGCGAGCGTGGCCTCGTTCTTGCCCAAGGCAGCAGTTGTGGCTCCAAGCCCCTTGACGAACTTGGCAAGGTCACCGGGGTGCTCGCCCAGGAAGCCTTGGTTCACGACAGCAGTTCCCTTGAGTGCCTGTGGCGACCACTTCAGCATCTTGTTCAGAGCCTGACCACCAGTCGTGCCCCTGACTTCCGGATCAACCTGTGCGTTCTCAGCCGCCGTTGGCTTGGTGTCGAGCCCCGTGCCAAGCCCTTGCAGAAGGACCTGAAGGTCCTCTCGGGTCGCAAACTGAAGGCTGGTGAGCACCTGATCCAGCTGCACTGGGGTTGAAGTTTGCGTTACGGGAATGGTTCCGCCGTCCTCCACCTCCGGGGCCGATGGGGTGCCTGGCCGGAGGTCAACGAAGAAGTTTCCCTCAAGGAAGATGCGTGGACGGATCTTCAGCTGGGCGTCCTTGTGAACAGGCAGGCCGTTGTCGTCAATTTCCATTGTCACGATGGCCGACGAAGTGTTCTTGTACCTGGAAACGTCAAGCACCTTGCCCACGTTGACGCCCGCGATTCTGACTGGTGAGGCTGGTCGGATTGAGTTCGCAGAAGTGAAGACCGCGTTGATCTTGTACCCACCGGTGAACGGGACATCCTTGGTGAACCCGAGGTAGAGGCCAACAGCAGACACGGCGAGCACGATCGCCGCAAGGCGTGCGTTATTACGAGGCTGCAGCCGCTTTGGAACCTTCCCGTTTGGCGCGCTTGCGCCGTTTGTGCTGTTTGGGTTGACGCTCATTTGCCTGGTGGGGTTGCGGGTGGAGTGGTCTCAGCGTGCATGGTTCCGGCCTGTGGATTAAGGCCTTGCGCTGCTGTGACCTGACTGAATTGACGGGTAGAGGCGCCGTCAACCCATGGGAACGATTCGTTGCCTGCCTGGCAGGCCTTTGGCTGACCTGGAGAGGCTGTGTATGGATAAGAGTTGGAGTGCAGGAAGTTCGTGCCGAAGGAGCCGTCACCTGTTGGGCCAGCAGCGTACGTCTTGGTCCCTTCTGGCCCGGAAATTGCGTTGCCCGATGCTCCGCCTTCTGAGTTGAATGCCCAGGCCGACCATGGGTTGGAGCCGTTGGCGGGGACGATCGGCAGTGCACGCTGAAGTGTGCCGCCGCCGGAGTCTCCGCCGGAGGTGAAGGTGAATCCGTCGCTTGTTGAGCTTGCAACGTTTCGAAGCAGGACGCTTGCGTAGTTGCAGGTTGTCTGCGCTGGTGCCACATATTGAATAAGCGGCGTTCCCGTGTCAGTGGTGTCAGTCAGCCGTTCAATGCCCTTCTGGGTATTTGGATCCTTGAGGAATGTTTCCAGCGACGTGAAGAGGGTCGCTAGGCGGGTGTTCAACTGGCCTGAGCGGGCGAGCCCTCCGGTTGGGCTGGCTCCCGCTGCGATTGCCTCGTTGAGCGTCGTTGCCGATGCTCCAAGGGCCTTGCTGCCAGGGATCAGGGTGTTGAAGAAGGTTGCAGAATGCGCTAGGAATGGACGCTGAACAGGAAGGCTGGAGATGGCAGCGTCAAGGGCAGCTGGGCCACCCTCGATTGATGCCTGGATCGAGTCTGTGACATTGGCAAGAGCACCAAAGGTCTGAGCCATCCCGCGGAACAAGGAGGCCTGCTGTTCGGCTACTGGTGCTGACTGAGACGCAACCGCATCGAGCGCAGGGAAGAGTCTGTCAAGGCCCGTGTTGGGGTCGGAAAGGTTCTTCATCACAGGGGTCAGGTTGGCAAGCAGCGGCCCGAGGTTCCGGATGGTCTGGTTGAGGTCAAGGCCACGTCCACCGATTGCATTGCCGAACTCGATGAGGTTGGCTGATGCCGCGACCCGAGTTGGCTCGTTGAACATGTTGAAGATGTCGTCAATCTGGACTGGAGTTGGCGTTGCAGCCTTGATTGGCATGACGGACCCAGTCTTGAAGCCTTGCGCTGAAACGCCTCGGTGGATGTCCACGTACTTGAGTCCGAGTGGCGATACCGGGCGGATTTCAACTGTTGAATCGTCGGCGAGCGGCTCAATCTTCTTGTCAAGCTGCATCGTGATCGTTGCCGTCACACGGCCGTTTGGCCAGGTCCTTGGTGCGATTTCGGTGACCATGCCGACGCGGGATCCGCCGATCTTCACCTCATTGCCCTTGACCAACGCGTTGGCGTTTGGAATCTGCGCCTTGAGCGTGTACTTGGGCACGAATGGCAAACCGGTGTTGGCGCTGTAGGCAAGGAATACGCCAACAACTGTGATCAGGATCGTCGCGGCACCGATCAGCATGGGGTTACCAGCGATGGCGTTCGTCTTTCTCACCTTGATCCACCCCCAAGCAGGTACTTGAGCATCGCCGACTTGCCGTCAGCTCCTGTTGCCGATGGACCTGTGGCTGCTGGCGGAACGGCAGGTGTTGTCGTGACAGTCGGTGCCGGGGCCTTGACTGTTGCCGGAGCCTTGACGACCGCAGGGGCAGGAGCGGCAGGCTTCTTGCCCCAGATCTCCCAGCCGAATGGCTTGGCGATGACTGACTGGCTTGCAAAGTTGGTCAGGAAGTTGCCTGCGCGCGCCACCTTGCCAATCGAAGCCATGCCTGCGCCGACGCTCGGATCATTGCCACCGTCAAAGTTTGCACTGCAGGAGCCGTATGTTGATCCGCGGCCAGCCTCGGTCGTCGCACATGCTCCAATTGGGTAGAGCAGCAGCTCTCCACGGACATAGTGTCCGTACTTGTTGAAGCCGTTACCCGCTGCCACCTGGCTGTAAAGCGTCTGCATCAGGAACTCCCAGCCGCCAGTCTTCTGCAGGCTCTGAAGCAGGGAACCGAGTCCGTTGGCGAATGGGTTCAGGCCTGCCGCCAGCTGCTTGGTCTTTGCCAGCGCACCCAGCACCACTGGGTCGGTGAAGACTGTTGAACCGGTCGTAGCGAGTGGGTTTCCGAGTGTCACGAAAGCGCCAGTGGAGTTATTTGCAAATGCGGGAAGGTTCTTGACCACACCGTTGATGGCAGCCTCATGTCCTTGCAGTGGCTGCAGGAACCCTTCAAGCGCTTGCGAGAAATTGCCTAGCTCATTCATTGTTGGGGTCAGCTGTTGAAGGAAGGCTGGGAACTTCTGGAAGTTCGCCTGGAGCGCCTGACCCTTGGCTGCAGATGCCCTGGACACAACCTCGGAGTTGCGAATGAACGCCGCTACTGAAGCGCGATCCCTTGCCAATGGGGCCAGAGATGCATCGGAGTTGACTGCGAGGTTTTCAAGTGTCTTGTTCTGACCAGCAAGGATTGCGAGCACCTTGTCGGTCTCCTGAAGGGCTGGGTTGGCGCGGCGAATGACCGTGTTCAGGGTCTGTCCGTTGCCAGCAAGGGCAGTACCGAACTCGTTCAGAATGATCGCGAAACGTTGGCGTTCCGGGACGCGCATGATGTTGTTGATCAGGTCGATTCCGACGGGAGATGACGTGTTCTGGACGGGCATCAGCCTGTCGCCTTCCCCCGGCCCCGACTGAATGACCGACAGCTCAGGCGCAGGGGCTTGGCCTGGCGCACGTGGCTTGGTTGGTGAGCAGTCCACGAACTGCTCTCCGATCAGTGACTGCGGCCGAATGATGCAGTTTGAGTCAGTCCTGAAGTCTGTGTAGCCAGGGTTGTCGATGCGCATCGTCACAGCAGCCTTGTTGTCCTGAGTGACCCCAAGGTGTTCCACAACGCCGACCGTCACGCCAGCGACGCGGACCTGCTCGCCGACGGCAAGCTGGTTGGCGTTGTCAAAGATCGCGCGGATTCTGTACTGGTCTGAGTTTCCGGCCGCGAGGCCAAAGACAAGGAGTCCAGCCCCAAGGAGTACCGCCGCAGCTATGCCGATTACGCGCTTCATCAGCCTGGGAGCACCTGGTTGGGGTCACAGCCGGTGGCGCCGCCACTCAAGAACGGCCATGTCATGCCGGTTGGGGCTGCTGCCGCAGCACCTGGGCACCGCTTGTTGTTGCCCGTTCCGTGACCGCCGAACGCCGCGTCCTCGTAGATCGAAAGTCGCTTGTCGGCGTCAAGAACGTCAAGCGCCTGGGTTCCGCTGTCGTACTTGTAAGCGTTGAAGGCCGGGGATACGCGGGCGTAGTGACCGTTTGAATCATAGAAAGCTGTCGCCTGACCGAACTCACGGACCCAACCGACCAAGTCAACTGTGTACGGACGGGCAAACTCAATTGTGTCCTGTCCCTTTTGCAGTGCGTTGATGCTCTCCGGGAAGGACGAGTGAGTGTTGTCATTTGCCAGCGCCTGAAGGACGGGAGCATTTACGAATGTGTCGATCAGGTCATTGTTGGAACCCTTGGAGTAGATCATCGTCGCGAGGGTGCTCAGCACTGGCACAGCCCTTGACGCTGCTGGCCGCAGGGCGGTCAGGAACCCGGCCAGGCCGACAGTATTTGGCTTGGAAACGTCTACGAGTGACTGGACTGAGTCAAGGGTGCCCCGCAGGTCAACGAAGGTCGAGTTCGCCCTTCGAAGAGTGGCTGGAAGGATTGCAAGTGCTTGCGAGAAAGAGGAGTTCTCAGCTGCGATTGACCCAGCGAACTGGTTCGTATTCTGGACTGCGGAGGAGAGATCATCTCGGCGTGAGGCGATCGCCTTCATTGCTCCAGCCGTCGCTGTTACTGCTGTGCTTAGCGCTGGCTGGTCGTCTGAAAGCTGGCTGAATACATCAGATGATGTTGAGAGCGCAGGGTTGAAGTAGTAAGCGGAAAGGTTGGCCTGGGCAACTTTGCCCTTGTACCAATCGCCTTGACCGCGGATGAACCCTGCGAGTCCAGTTCGGGTTGGAGCGTCAAGCGTGTCGAATATCTGGTCAAGGTCAACAACGGAAGTTGTGTGGTCTTGAGTGATCGTTCCGTTGTCTGGAATCTTGGCGTTGCTGTTGGGTCCGAGAGTCAGCTGGATGTAACGGTTTGCCACACCAGACAGGGATGTAAGACGCACAACCGCGCTTGTCCCCTCGTGGAGTGGAGCAAACTCGTCGTCAACGGAGATGTCAACTGCAGCCTGATTCTCTTTGGTCAGTGAAATGGCTTCAACGGACCCAACTCCGTGGCCTCCAACCTGCACTTCATCGCCCTTGACTAGCTGTCCTGCCGTCTGGAAAAGCACCCGATATTGGTGTCCTCCACCCCCACCAAGCAGCACAAAAGCGAGCACGAGCACCGCCGCACCGAGCGCACCAACAGCTGCTCCGCGGGCGAGCGACATCCTTACTCCATCCCCAACGGACCCTGTGACTCGCCTGACAGGAACTGCCTAACGAACGGGTTTGAGGATTCGAAAAGGTCGGTTGCAGCACCAGACTCGACGATCTGGCCACGCCAGAGAACGGCGATGTATTCAGCTACCCGACGGGCCGAGGCAATGTCATGGGTAATGACGACGTAGGCGCCGCCATTTTCAGCATGGATTTCCTGAATCAGCTCGCACAGAAGAGCTGTACGGACAGGATCCAAGCCGGAGTCTGGCTCGTCGAAGAGCACGATGTCAGGGTCAAGAACGAGTGCCCTCGCGAAGCCTGCACGCTTGCGCATGCCGCCTGAGAGTTCGTTTGGCATCTTGTCATTCGCGTCTCCCAAACCGACTTCGTCAAGGCGCTGATTGACAATGTGCGCGATTTCGTCTTCGCCCTTGTCGGTGTGCTGCCTAAGTGGGAATGCGACATTGTCATAGAGGTTCATCGAGCCAAACAGGGCTCCGTCCTGGAAGAGGACGCCAAACTTCTTGCGCATCTCGAAAAGGTCGTCATCTGGCATGGACTGAACCGACTGGCCATGTACGAGGACATCACCGTCATCTGGGTACAAAAGGCCGACCATGTGCTTGATGCACACGGACTTACCAGTGCCCGATGGCCCCAGAATCATTGAGATTTGTCCCTCAGGCAGCGCCATGTCAAGTCCGTTCAGGACCTGGTTGCGGCCGAAGGCCTTCTTTACGCCGATGAACTCAATTGCAGCGTTTTCAACGGCAGTGGTTTTACCCGTGTGCCATTCAAATTCGTCTGTTGACTTGTCAGTTTCCATCCTCTATCCCCCGATCGGTGCGCGCGGATTGGCGCCCCAGAAGAGCTGTGTTCCCAGCATTCCTATTACGTGAACCAAAACAATGTTTAGAACCATGGACTTCGCCGTCGCGGTACCAACCCCTACTGGCCCACCACTGGCGTTGTAACCGTAGTAACAGCCGACCAGAACGATCGCCGTCGCCATACACATTCCCTTTATGACGCTGTAGAGAAGATCCGGCGGATTCTGGAACATCCAGAAGATCAGCTGGTAGCCACCCGATGACACTTCGCCGATCTGCTGGACCACGGCCAGGTAACTGGCTAGGAATCCTGCGCCGACGCCGCTGAGGTAAACGAATGGAAGGACCATCCATGCGGCAAGAAGCTTCGTTGAGCAGAGGAATGTCATGGATGGAACGCCCATTACCTCGAGCGCGTCAATCTCATCGCTGATCCGCATGGAGCCAAGCTCAGCCACGATTCCCGTGCCTACCTTGGCGGACATCATGTAGCCGAACGAGTATGGAACAAGCTCTCGAAGGTCACACCATGCGGCGAAAACGCCTGCGTACGCCGGAGAACCGACGGATCGGTTGAAGTAAGCACCCTCGATGCCGCACTGCAGCCCAATGATGAAAATCAGGCTCCAAATGACGATCGTGGAAGAAAGAATCAGAATTCCGGCCTGGCGGAGCGATTCTCCGAAGTACTTGAAGACCTTGAGGCTGTAGACCTCACCCATGATCCGCCCACAGAAGCGGAGCAGAACGCCCGTTGACTCAAGCCAACTATTTCCCTTGGTGTTGATTGCACTCATCGGATCACCTGGATTTCAGGATGTGTTGCCAAGAGTGTCTGCGTGAATACGTAGTTGAAAGCGAAGATTCCGAGGAAGGCGATCACCACTGCCTGGTTGACCGCGCGGCCTACTCCTTCAGCACCACCAGATGCAGTCATGCCCTTGTAACAGCAGACGATCGCGATAATCGCGCCGAAGAGAGTGCACTTGACGACTGAGCCCCAAAGGTCAACCGTTGAGGCGTTGGTGAAGAACGTGGCCCAGAACGGTCCGAGCGGGGCTCCGTTCACGAGCGTGGCAATGATTCCGCCGGAGATGCCGAAGATCAGTGCGTATACGTCGAACAATCCCGTGACGAGCATCAGGGCAAGGAAGCGTGGCACCACAAGGTTCTTGATCGGGTCAACGCCAAGGACCTGAAGGGCGTCAAGTTCTTCCCTGATCTTTCGGGCTCCAAGGTCTGCGGTGATGGCGGTGCCGGCGACACCCGCGAGCACGATCGCCGTCACGGTTGGTGCGAACTCGCGGATTGATGCGAGAACAAAGAAACCGCCAAGGCGGTCAATTGCGCCGAAGAGGACAAGGAAGTTGGAGGCCTGGAGGCCTGGGGCTCCGTAACCGAAGGCCACGGTCGAAATGAGCAGTGGGAACCAGCAGAGCTTCAGTGCAAAGAGGAACTGGCTGACAAACTCTCCGCCGTATGGGTACGGAGGCCTGAGCGCGCTGACAAGCGTCTTTCCTGTCAAAATAACCATGTCGCCAGCCTCCTCCAAGAGGTTTTTGGCCGGCATTAATGCTCTTTCGCCTACGGATGGCACCCTAAATCTCTCTCCCTGTCCCTGTCCCTGATTCCCGCAGCCCGGTTGGCTGCAGTACGGGGGCCTTGAACTGTACCCCCGAGGAGTGTTCGCCGCCAACCGGTGCACACCCTCTTTCTCATTGTGGCGCGAATCGAACCGGATTACGGCAGTAGAGATTCCAAGCTGGCGCCCAACCGCGCGGTGCATGTGGCCTTCGGTGGTACGCTGCCGCGGCTGTGGGGAGTCGACTTACAACCATCGTTGTGATCTGTGGTTCATTGAGCCTGAGCCTTACTGCGTGCGGTGGCTCCAACTCTGGGGCCAACCAGTCGAAGGCCGATGGGACTTACAGCGTCTCACTGGTCACCAAGTCATTTCCAAAGATCCAGCGTCTTGACAAGGGGGCCGTTCTTCGGCTTTCCGTTCTCAATGATGGCAACCGGGCAATCCCGGATGTGACTGTGACGCTGACTACAGGTGCTGATGGAACGAGCGTTCCAGCATTCGCGAGACTCGACATGCAGCCAGGGCTTGCTGAACACTTCAAGCCCGTTTGGATTCTTGACCTTGGGCCCGTTAACGGTGATACAGCGCTTGCCAACTCATGGAGCCTTGGCAACCTGGCTCCAGGGCGGACCGCGAACTTCATTTGGCATGTACACCCCGTAATTGGTGGGCCGCACGTGCTGAACTGGAAGGTTGCTCCTGCGATGCTCGGCGGGAGTGCTGTCTTGAGCGATGGTGGGCCTGCCCAAGGGTTGCTTCCCGCCGTGATAGAGACGAAAGCGCCCTCCGCGACCGTCAAGAAGAACGGACTTGTCGCGAAGGACTATTCGACCAAGAAAGTCTCACCGGGCTCCAACTAGAAAGTTGGGGAGGTGAGGGTGACGGAACCCCCCGGCACCGTCACCCTCAATTGCTGCCCCCGGCGTTTCAGCCGTTTTCTAAGCGTCGGACTCTGCGTGAACCTGCAGCGTTTCCTCTCCGGACTCTCCAGTCCGAATTCGGTATGACTGCTCAACGGGCATCACGAAGATCTTCCCGTCACCCACGTTGCCAGTGCGCGCGTGCTTGAGGATCGCGTCAACGATCGTCTGCACATCACCGTCTGAGACCGTGCACTCAAGCTTGATCTTTGGTCTGAGGTAGTTAGTCACCGATGCACCTCGATAGTGCTCGGTTATCCCCTTCTGCCTCCCGGACCCTTTCACCTCACTGATGGAGAGTGAGGGGAATCCGAGGTGGAGCAGATCCTCACGGATTGGTTCGAACGCCTCGTGCCTTATGTATGCGACGACCATTTTCATGCTGTTACCTCCGGGTCAGATACGGGCCCTGTGCCAAAGCGGTCCAGGGCTGGGATTGCGCCATAGCCGGTCAGTTCAGCCGCGGGGATGAACTGCTCGGGGTAGCCGTACATTCCGTGCTCGCTGATGTCGAGTCCGGCGTTCTCTTCCGCTGCTGTTACGCGGAGGCCGTATGTCTTCTTGATCACCCAGAAGGTGAGGAAGGACATGATGAATACGAACGTGAAGGCAACTGCCACAGTGAACGCCTGGGCGATCAGCTGCTTGAACGAACCGCTGTACCAGAGGCCACCCGCCGGGTCACCCCATGCGTTGTACTTGGCGAGCGCAGGCACTGTGAAGATGCCGCAGGCCAGGGTTCCCCAGATGCCGGCGAGTCCGTGTGCTGAAAGCGCACCGACGGGATCGTCGATCTTCTTGTCAATGGCGTAGACGCCAAGGACCACGATCACTCCACCAACAGCACCGATGATCGGCGCGGCCCAGAGGGCCACATAGCCGGAGCCGGCGGTGATCGCAACGAGTGCGGCGATCATGCCGTTGCCTGCCATGCCGATGTCGATCTTGCCCGTCTTGAGCTTCGCGACAAGCAGTGCGGCAAGGGTGCCGGCTGCTGCAGCGAACATCGTGATCATCACGACTTCAGGGAAGCGACCGTCAATTGCCATCAGGGTTGAGCCGCCGTTGAAGCCGACCCAGCCGATCAGCAGGATGATCACTCCAAGCCCGAAGAGCGGCATGTTGTGACCTGGAATTGCGCGTGGCTTGCCGTCCGTGCCGTACTTGCCGCGCCGTGGCCCGAGCAGCAGCAGCGCTGCAAGTGCGCCGGTCGCGCCGATCAGATGGACCGCTGTGGAACCAGCGAAGTCCTGCACGCCTACAAGGCCCAGGCCGAAAGCGTCCCCAGCCTGGAGGAAGCCGCCACCGAACACCCAGTGAGCAGCTACTGGGTAGATGACCCCTGCGAAAACGACGGCGTAGATGATGTAAGCACCGAACTTGATGCGCTCAAGCGTTGTTCCCCAAACGATCGCCAGCGACACCGCGCAGAACGAGAACTGGAAGAGGAACTTCGATGGAACGGTTGCTGAGGAGAATGACATTGCACCGAAAGTGCCTTGCCATGCATCCGCAAAGCCACCGCTTGGAATCCCACCAGCAAGGTCTGGCATGTTGAAGAACCAACCGCCTGACTGAGTGAAGAGCCCGCTCGAGTTACCGAAGTACTTGCCGTTACCGAACGCGAGGGCGAATCCGCAGATCCACCACATGAACGCGGCAATCGAGAAGTTCGTCAGGATCTTCGCGACGATCGTGCCGACATTCTTGCCACGGGAGAAGCCAATCTCCAACAAGGCAAACCCTGCCTGCATGAAGATCACGAGTGTGGCTGCGATCACCACCCACAGGGTGTTGATTGATGACCCGACATTGAAGTCGGATGGGACGGCGCTGGCGTCATGCGCCATGGTCGGCGGCTTGACAGCATCGGCTGCAAAGCCAACCGCGGGAAGTACAAGTAGTGCGCCAAGTGCCGCTAGGGCAAACAGCGCAATTCGTTTGCTGCTCATTCTTCCTCCTTTAGGGAGAGGGGGTTAGGGGCGTGGTTACTGAGTACGCCTCGCATCCTGTCTGTCCAATGGGAGAAGGTCATGGAGGCAAGGCGCTTCTACGCTTCGCCTTAATACCGCTTCAGTGGCCCTTGGTCGCGCCGGCACCCCGACAGACAACAATCAGGAGGAACCCCCGAAATGGCAAATGGCAATCGCTCGCAGAATGTAGCCGCGGCACGCTGGTCAGCTGACGGCAGTGAACTGGGTCGCAGCGACCTGACCGCACCAGGAGCAGACGTCTTCGGCTCCAAGGTATTCGGACCAACAGTCCTGAAGCAGCGCCTTCCAAAGCAGGTTCACAAGAAGCTCCTGCGCACACTTGAGAACGGCGAAGCCCTTGACCCAACACTGGCCGACGCGGTTGCCACGGCAATGCGCGACTGGGCGATGGAAAACGGCTGCACTCATTACACACACTGGTTCCAGCCACTTACAGGGTCCACCGCTGAGAAGCACGACTCTTTCTACGGTCCTGCTGGCGACGGCACGGCAATCGCCGAGTTCTCCGGCAAGGAGCTAATTCAGGGCGAGCCTGACGCTTCCTCATTCCCAACCGGTGGGCTTCGCGCAACCTTTGAGGCCCGTGGCTACACGGCTTGGGACCCAACAAGCCCTGCGTTCATTCTTGACAACCCGAACGGTGCGCTCCTTTGCATTCCGACGGCTTTCGCATCGTGGAAGGGCGAGGCTCTTGACACCAAGATCCCGCTTCTGCGTTCAATGGATGCCCTGTCCCGTTCTGCTGTCGCAGCTCTCAAGCTGATCGGTGATCTGGAAACGCAGCGTGTGTTTTCAACGGTCGGCCCGGAGCAGGAGTACTTCCTGATTGACGAGCAGTACTACTTCGAGCGCCCTGACCTTGTGAACACTGGTCGCACCCTGTTTGGTGCGAAGCCACCGAAGGGCCATGAGCTGGACGACCATTACTTCGGTTCAATTCCAGAGCGCGTTCTGGCCTGCATGATGGAGACCGAGCTTGAGCTTGCGAAGCTTGGTGTTCCGATCAAGACCCGTCACAACGAGGTTGCTCCCGCGCAGTATGAGGTTGCTCCGATCTTCGAGAGCTCCAATGTCGGCGCGGACCACCAGCAGCTGACCATGCAAGTGCTGCAGAACGTTGCCCGCCGTTACGGCCTCGTCTGCCTGATCCATGAGAAGCCATTCGCTGGCGTCAACGGATCCGGAAAGCACAACAACTGGTCTGTTGGAACCGATGGTGGAGAGAACCTGCTCAACCCAGGTGCAACTCCACACGACAACCTTCAGTTCCTGTTCTTTTGCACCGCAGTGATCCAGGCCGTGAACAAGCACCAGGGTCTGCTTCGCGCAACCGTGGCATCAGTTGGCCAGGATCACCGTCTTGGAGCCAACGAGGCTCCGCCGGCGATCATCTCGATCTTCCTTGGTGGAGAGCTTGAGCGGGTCTTCGACGCAATTGCGAAGGGCAAGACGACACGCAGCAAGCCAGGTTCATTCCTTGGTCTTGGCTCGGATGTCCTGCCTCCGCTTCCACTTGATGGTGGCGACCGAAACCGGACCAGCCCATTTGCATTCACGGGCAACAAGTTCGAGTTCCGCGCCCCAGGTTCAAGTCAGTCGATCAGTTTTGTCAACACGGTGCTCAACACCATTGTTGCCGAGGCAATTGATGACCTTTCAGCGAAGCTGAAGAAGTCACTTGGAAGCCGTCGTTCAATCGAAGCTGCCCTTATGCCAGTCTTGAAGAACTCCGTCAAGGAGAACGAGGCAATTCTCTTCGGTGGGGACGGCTACAGCGAGGCATGGCACAAGGAAGCTGAGAAGCGCGGCCTGAAGAACATGCGCACCACTCCGGATGCACTCCCAGAAATGATCGCCCCGGCGACAGTCAAGGTGTTTGCCAAGTACAAGGTGCTGAATAAGGTTGAACTCCAGTCCCGCTTTGAGGTTGCAGCCGAGCAGTATGTGACCAAGCTCAACATTGAGGGTGAGACGGCAGCCAACATGGCCCGCACGCTGATCCTTCCTGCTGCAACCCGGCACCTTGCCGAGCTGCGTGCAGCTGAAGTTCCAGCCCTCATTGAGGAGACCGCCGTTCTTGTCGACGAGCTTGTGTCAGCCATCCGGGCATTGGACAAGGCCAACGAGGGCCATCCTTCCCGCGGCGGCGTGATCAACCACGCCAAGTACATGCGTGACAAGGTCATCCCGGCAATGGACGCAACCCGTGAGGTTGCCGACAAGCTGGAGGGAATTGTCGCCGACAGCCTCTGGCCACTTCCGAAGTACCAGGAGATGCTGTTCATCAAGTAATTCAAGCCGTACAGTTGGTTGCAGCAAACCCGGGGCGGTCCTGACAAGCAGGTCCGCCCCGGCCTTTTAACCATGAGCACTGAACAAGACTCCACTCCCGCCCCCGACCCCGACAAGTCAGGGCCAGACACGGGCACCATCCCGCCGGGGCGTTCCGCGGCGAAGGAGAAGCTCTGGGAGAAGCGACTTGAGAAGCCGATGCTTGTGGCCGCCGTTCTGGTCATCCCCGCACTGCTGCTCGACAACCCTCGGGTTCACGGCATTCCCCACATGATTGGAACCTTCCTCAACGTCGGCACCTGGCTGGCCTTCGTCGTTGAGTTCGTGATCATGCTCAGCGTTGTTCCGTCAAGGAAGCGTTACCTGAGGGACAACCCGATTCAGATCATCATCGTTTTCCTCACAGTTCCGTTCCTTGAGGATGTGTTTGACAGCCTCAGGATCTTGCGGATTGTGCGCGTCTTGAGGCTCTTCAGGCTTGCCCCACTGGTCAGGTGGCTTTTCAGCACCGAGGGAGTCAGCTACATCGCCTTGGCCGGACTGCTTGTTGTTTTTGCTGGTGGAGAGGCCTTCAGCCAGGTTGAGGGCGTTGGCTTCTGGAACAGCGTCTATTGGAGTGTCACCACGTTCACGAGTACTGGTTACGGAGACATCTCGCCAAAGTCGGCTGAGGGTCGCGCGCTGGCAAGCCTCGTCATGTTGATCGGCAGCAGCTTCGTGGCCGTTATTACCGGTGCTTTGGCAGAGCTTTTTCTGCGCCGGCGCTCTGAAGAGCTTGAGAGGACAGAGGGCAGGTTGCTCAGCGGAGAACAGGAGATTCTGTCTCAGCTGCAGGCACTCTCCAAAAGGGTTGAACAGCTGGCTGAATCCGTATCCGAGCGCAAGAGCTAGGCGGCCCGCGGGCAAGTCAGGACTGCCCCGTTGCCAGCTCAGCCGATCAGCTGACCGAGCGAGAACATTCTCTCCAACAGGTCGAAGTGAATCCGCTCCCGCATTCCCTCATCGGCGAACGGCGCTTGGTCAAACACCTCTGAGAGCAACTGGGGATCCAACCGTTCGTCGTCTGCCTCTACTCCCAAAGGCTGGGCGACGGAGATGGATATGACAGGCAACCCAGGAGCCGACCTAGGGCGGCAGGTACCGACGCGCCAGGGGGCCCAAGACACCATTCCCCGTGACTTACCAATTTTGATAAAGTACCATCCTCATGCCTAAGCAAACCCAAACATCAAGACCCTCCACCCCTGAGGTGACTTCCCCGAGTCCCGCAGGTCGCACAAGCTCCGCCAGTTCAGCAGGCCGAGCAAAGCGGAGCCCCCAATACCGGGAAGCACGCGATGAGTATTCGTCCATCCGGCAGCTTCGTGAGAAGAACTGGATTGCAGCTCATATCCGGGAACGACGTTACGAACTTGAGATGACGCAGAAAGATGTTGCAGACCAAGCCAAGACTTCCCACTCTGCCATCGCCCGCCTCGAAGCGGGCAACCACATGCCAACCATTGCCTTCCTGCAGCGGGTATTGGCCGTGCTTGACGAGGACCTACTGATTGGCATTGAGCGACAAGACCCAGGCGAGGAGCGCGAGCGCGAAATCGCAGCAGCCCCCCGCCCGCTGGCAGCCTGAACACTCACCCACCAGCTTGGGTGAAGCGGCCGGAGACCTCCCGAAGTTCAGCGCTTGACGATGACCGACGGTTCGTCGGCATCAGCCCGGAGCAGGCGGAACTGAACCTTCATTCTGAGAGTCGATTCGTCTTGCCTACCGGGCGGGCAGAGAGAGGATCCACATACTCCCAGCTACTTGCAGAATTCATCAACTGCTATAATCATCAAGCATGGTCACTCAACTCCATGAGGCGAAGGCTGAACTGTTCCGCACAATGGGCCATCCGGTCAGAGTCCGGGTGCTGGAACTTCTGCAGGATCGGCCGTGCGCAGTACACGAACTCCTCGCTGAGATTGATGTTGAACCGTCAAGCCTCTCCCAGCAGCTGGCGATCCTTCGCCGAGCCGGGCTTGTGGCGTCCTCAAGGGAAGGCTCAACGGTGCGCTACACCCTCGCCACCTCTGATGTCTCAGACGTGATGACAGCGGCACGTCGAATTCTCACTGAACTGCTCTCCGACCGAGAGGGCTTGCTCGAAGAGCTTCGCGCCGCCGAGCGCGCCTGATGCCCGTCACAGAGCTGGTCGGGCGAGTCAAGGCTCTGCTGCCGAGGCGAGCCGACCTTGCCGATGTCCGACGCTCACCCAGACGCGACTTGATCGCCGGAATCACTGTTGCGATCGTCGCACTCCCGCTCGCCCTTGCCTTCGGCGTAGCATCAGGACTCGGAGCGCAGGCCGGCCTTGCAACCGCCGTCGTGGCCGGAACCGTTGCCGCCGTGTTCGGCGGCTCCAACCTGCAGGTATCCGGGCCAACCGGGGCGATGACAGTCGTTCTGCTGCCCGTCGTATCGCGCTTTGGCACTCAGGGAGTACTGATGGTCGGAGCAATGGCTGGGCTGATCATCGTGGTCCTCGCAATCGCCCGCATGGGTCGCTACGTCGACTTCCTGCCAATGCCCGTAGTTGAAGGGTTCACCGCGGGGATTGCTGTCATAATCGCACTGCAACAGGTGCCCGCTGCTCTTGGGATAAGCGACGCAAAAGGAACCAGGGTCTGGCAGGTCGCGGCAGACGCCGTTGGCAGGTTTGTCGGTCACCCGTCAGCCGGGTCGGTTGGCATTGCACTCGGCGTGGCGGCCGTCATGCTGATCGGTGCGCGCCTTCGCCCCGAACTGCCCTTCTCACTGCTCGGGGTTGCCGTGGCAACGGCAGCAGCTCAACTCTTCCCTCTTGGAGTGAAGCTGCTCGGCACTATCCCCAGTGGACTGCCGGCCCCCTCGCTCGGATTCGTGAACCCGGCAACATTTGAGGCAATGCTGCCTTCTGCTTTGGCTATCGCGGCGCTCGCGTCACTGGAAAGCCTGCTCTCGGCGACCGTTGCTGATGGCATGAGCGTCAACCAGAAGACAGACCCAGATAGGGAACTCTTTGGGCAGGGGCTCGCCAACATTGCAGCCCCAATCTTTGGAGGAGTGCCAGCGACAGGTGCCATAGCCCGCACGGCAGTGAATGTTCGTGCCGGGGCCACATCGCGACTTTCAGCTGCAGTGCATGCGCTGGTGCTTGCTGTGATCGTCTACACAGCAGGCCCGCTCGTTGGCCTGATTCCCCTCGCAGCGCTTGCCGGAGTGCTTTTTGCGACTGCATTCCAGATGGTTGAAAGCGCGTCACTGCTTGCCCTTGCACGGTCAACAAGGCGGGACGCGCTTGTGCTTGCCCTTACTTTCACGGTAACCGTGGCCATTGACCTGGTCACCGCCGTAGCTGTCGGTGTCGGTGTCGCCGTCGTCCTCGCATTGAGAGCTGTCACCGCCTCCGCTGGCATGGAAGAGGTCCCAATCGCAGTTGGCGATCACTCATCAGAAGAGCACACGCTACTGGCCGAGAACATCGTCGCGTACCGTCTAGATGGTCCCCTCGTTTTCGCAGCTGCACACCGGTTCCTGCTTGAGCTGACTGATGTAGCCCAGGTGCGCGTTGTCATTTTGCGTATGTCTCGAGTGACGACAATTGATGCCACCGGTGCGCGGGTGTTGAGCGACGCAATCAGGCACCTTGAGCGCCGCGGCATAGTTGTCGCCCTCTCAGGGCTCACCTCGGGCCATGGAGATGTTTTGGCAGCCATGGGCGCTTCAATGCAGACCGATTACGAAGTTCGGAACTTCGACACGACGCCTCAGGCGATCGAATATGCAAGAGAGATAATCCGCAAGCCACGGCCGGCCTAGCCTGATCTCCCAGCCCAAAACGTGGTCCAACGTTCGCCTTCGCCTCGTCTCAGCGCTTGACGATGACCGACGGTTCGTCCGCATCGGCCCTGATCAGGCGGAACTGGACCTTCATTCCGAGAGTCGACGCGTAGCGTTCAATCGTTGCAAACATGTGATTGACCGGGCTGGAGGGCGCGAAGTAATTCTGCGGTGCCTTCCTATCGCAGCTCAAACAACGGCTCGAGTAAAGGTTCTCTGGCTGCTTGATACGCCAGCCTCGTCTCTGACTGACAGAGGCGGGCCACTGGACACATCAAGTCAGCTTCCATTCACGCGCGGAACGACCTTCAAGCTCAATCGGGTTGATGACGGCTCAGGCACGTCAGACCCCATCGCTCCAGGAGCGCGCTTGCTCGCCAGATACTGAGAAAGACCCAACCTCCGTGGTACTTCGCCGTCTGGTGTCCCATCGGGTGTAAGGTTGTCCACGGAGAAGATGAGATGAGTCGCTTGCTTAAAACCATTGCTGCTGTCGGGACGACCCTGACGCTTCTTGCCGTGCCGTCCTCGGCCTTCGCAGGAGCCTCAGCTCCCCAGGCTTTCCCCAAGGGGTTCATCTGGGGTGTTGCAGGGGCTGGATTCCAAAGTGAGATGGGCGGCGGTGCTGCCAACTCGGACACGAAAACAGACTGGTGGGCTTGGACCCACGACGCCGCGAACATTGCTGCCCATCACGTCAGCGGCGACCAGCCGGAGAACGGACCTGGCGGATGGAAGACCAGCTATGCCGCGGACATCGCCAATGCCAAGTCGATTGGCATGAAGAGTTGGCGGATGGGAATTGAATGGTCACGGATCTTCCCCAAGTCAACCAGCTCCGTGAAGATCGGCAGCACCGTTTCCACAGCAAACCTCAAGGCCCTCGACAAGCTCGCAAACAAGGCAGCTGTCGCGAAGTACAGGGCAATCATCACCGCAGCCCGCAAGGCTGGGATGAACCCATTCGTGACGCTGAACCACTTCACCCTTCCTCTTTGGGCACATGACCCGATCGCAGCGCGTGACGCGCTGGCAACCCGTCGCCCCGATGATCCGGTTCCAGCCAGCCTGACCAAGGCCGGTTGGCTTTCGACATCAACCGTCACCGAGTTCCGCAAGTACGCCGCATACGCCGCGTGGAAGTTCGGGGATCTTGTTGACTGGTGGTCGCCCGTCAACGAGCCCATGGTTGTCGCAGTGAACGGCTACGCCAATGTCCCTGGGGCAATCGCAGGCTATTTCCCCCCTGGCGCTTACTGCTATCGGTGCGCGATCAAGGCCTCGGAGAACCTTGTTGCGGCCAACGCAGTTGCCTACACAGAAGTCCACGCCAAGGACACCAAGGACGCGGACAAGGATGGCAAAAAGAGCCGAGTTGGCCTCGTTCAGAACATGATCCACTTCGTGCCTTCCAATGCTGCAAACCCAACGGATGTCGCTGCCACCGTCCACGCAGACCAAGTGTTCAACCGCCTTTCACTTGACGGAATGGTCAAGGGAATCGTTGACCACAATGCGAACGGACGGGTTGACGCCGGTGAGACGGACCCCAAGCTGGCAAACAAGGCTGACTTCGTCGGAGTCAACTACTACTACCGTGGGCGCGTCACCGGCCTGGGCTTCTCCCTGTCGAGCGCAATTCCGCTCCTTGACTTTGCTCCGGCAACTTCCTACGCGTGGGCTCTGAACCCAACCGCTGCGGCATGCCCCACGCTCTGCTCAGACTTTGGCAGTGAGATAGACACCGACGGCTTTGGTGCAGTCCTGCGTGAAGCAGCAACCTACGGCAAGCCCCTCGTGATCACCGAGAACGGCATGGCTGACTCATCGGATGCCCAACGTCCAGGCTTCCTCGTGAGACACCTTGATCAGGTCCAAAAGGTCGCAACCCAGAAGCCAGGTGGGGTGTCGGTACTCGGCTACTACCAGTGGTCTCTCACTGACAACTTCGAATGGTCTGCCGGCTACGGCCCCAAGTTCGGTTTGTACGGCTTCAACTCATCAACGCTTGCGCGGACGGCTCGTCCAAGTGCATCAGTCTTTGGTGGCATCGCCAAGGCCAACGCTCTCAGCGGCCCGCTGCTCGATCAGTACGTGAATACCGGCCCGGCCGGCTGATTACTTCCGAATTCGAACTTGCCCAGCATTAGGCTTAGCGTGTGAGACGAGCTCTCGGAATCGCCTCTGCTTTCCTTGCGTTGACTGCTGTTCCGGCCAGCGCTGCCACTCTGACCTCAAACGGAGCACTGAGCCCATCGTTCTCGAGGGGACTTTCCAACTTCACGACAACCTGCAACGGCGGCTCGATGCGGCTGGGAATCTCCGTGCTGCGCAGCACGTCAGTGAAGGTCGGGACGGCTGCGGCTCTCAAGGGACCACGGACTGCAACCGTGAAACTCCAGCCTGGTAAACGGGTCATCGTTCAGGTCACCGAGGGCGGACGGACAAGTTCACACTCAATCCGCTGCGTGCCCAGCGACTTCCCAAGGTCTTCGGCAACCGGGATGCTCCCAGCTGATATCCCCATGCTCGCGATTAACGACATCTCATCGCGAACCCGCAGCAAGACTTCCAACACCTCCTACGCGATCATCGTTGACAGACATGGGGTGCCAATCTGGTGGCACAAGGAGAACCTCAGCCTTGTCAACTTCTTCGCCACGCCTGACGGCTCCCTCGCGATTGGACATGCCAGTGGGCCCCTGAAACTGCCAAGCCGGTGAACGGGGATGTTGATGGCCATGATGCTTCACCCACAGGAGCGGGGCGCTGGCTGATGGCTCTTCACACAACGCGAAGCAAGGTGGACCTGAGGCCGATCGGGCTGGCAGCGTCTGGAAAGACAATTGACTCGAGCATCCTCGAAGTTGACGCTCACGGAAAGACCCTCTGGTCATGGAGCTCGGCGCAACACTTCGCCACCTCGGAGAGCATCCTTACCCAGGTGACAAAGTCAACCGCGGGCTCCATCGCAGACCTTGCCCATGTCAACTCATTTGAGGAGGATGGTCAGGGCGGGATTATCGCCTCGTTCCGCAACACAAGCGCCGTCTACCGGATCATCAAGGCGACAGGTGAGATTGATTGGAAACTGGGCGGATCAACAACTCCGAAAAGCCTTACGGTTCTCGGCGATCCGGGCATCTCAGCAGCATTCCACCTGCTGGGCCAGCATGATGCACGCCTTCAGGATGATGGGACTCTAACCCTGTTTGACAATGGTTCCACCGTCGTTCAGGGAGGCCAGCGCTACTCGCGTCAAGCCAGGGCACTACGAATCCGGATTGATCCGATTGCCCGAACTGCGACCTTCGTTGAGGCGGTCACGGACCCCACGATTGGGAGCAGCCCAGCCTGCGGCAGTGCTTGGCGGACAGCGGATGGTCACTGGCTGGTCGCGTGGGGAGCAAAGCCTTCGATTCGCGCGTACGACAAGAGTGGGAAGGCCTACTTCTCGCTCTCGTACCTGGACCCACAGCGCTTCACCTACCGTGCGGCGCCAATTGAATCGCCGTCACTCACCGAGGCCGCTGTGGTGTCGGGGATGGACTACGTCAGATAGGACTGACTCCCCGAGGTGCTGAACGTCAGCGTGCCGTCCTCCAACTGAAGAACTCGCAGGTTCTTTCTGTCACGGCTGAGGTTCAGGTCTAGATTCCATGGCTCACGCTCCGCAGACTTGGGGAACAGATACTTGCCTCGCTCCACATAGTTGGAGGTGTAATCGCCAAAGGGGCGCGTGTCGAGTTCAGGATCACTGTTGACCGGGATGCAGGTGTCGTAGCCCCTGACTTGCATGTGCTCCAGCACTCGCTGGAAGTGCTCTGCGACAACCTCCACGCGAAGCGTCCAGGCTACATGTGGATAAGGGAATGAGCACATCAGATTTGGTAGGTCGGTCATCATCATTCCCCGGTAAGTGACCGTCTCCGGCAGCTCTTGCACTTGGCCATCAACTGAGAACTCAACTCCGCCCAGTGCCAGCAGGTCCAGTCCCGTCGCGGTGACGACGATGTCGGCTGGAAGCTCCTCTCCCGACTTGAGGAGAATCCCATTCGCAGTGAAGTGGTCGATCTGATCTGTGACGACAGACGCTGTCCCCTTGCGAATGGCTCGGAACATGTCTCCGCCGGGGACAACACAGAGACGCTGATCCCACGGGTTGTACTTGGGGGTGAAGTGCTTGTCCACGTCGTAGCCCTCTGGGAGCTGCTTGGTGACGGTCTTGATGATCCACTTTCGAACCAGATTTGGCCGTTTCTTGCTCATGTTCCAAACCATTTCCTGAGTGAAGATGCTCTTGCGTCGAGCAATCGCATAAACCCGATCCGGTGATAGGAACCTGCTGAAGAACATGACAACCGGGTCCCGCTTGGGCGTTGGGATGACATAGGTGGGCGAACGCTGCAACATGGTCACATGCTCCGCCGTGCCTGCCATTGACGGGATCAATGTGACGGCCGTTGCCCCACTCCCGATTACCACGACTCGCTTGCCCGAATAGTCAAGCTCCTGGGGCCAATTCTGCGGGTGAATAACCGTCCCAGCAAAGTCCTCGATCCCCGCAAATTTGGGAGTGTGGCCATGGTCATAGCGGAAGTACCCGGTCGCGCTGAAGATCCACCGTGCTGTCAAGGTCACCGACTCGCCCGTTGACGCATTCAATGCTTTGACAGTCCACATTGAGTTCTCAGATGACCAGTCGGCACTTGTAACGCTGTGGCCGAAACGGATGTTGTCCGTCACCCCGAATCTGTCAGCTGTCTCCCCTAGATACCCGCGGATCGCTTCGCCTTCAGCGATGGCGACCGGGTCACGCCAAGGGTTGAACGAATACCCGAATGTGTACATGTCCACATCGGAACGAATACCCGGATAGCGGAAGAGGTCCCATGTACCCCCCAGCTGTTCGCGCGATTCAAGAATTGCGTAGCTCTTGTCGGGAAGGTTGCGTTCCAGCTGGCACGCAACTCCGATTCCGGTTATCCCGGCGCCGATGATCAATACGTCAAGGTCGGGATTTTCACGCATCGCCCCATTGTTCCTTACGCGACGGCAATCCGCGCGCAGCACAAGCAGAAGAAGTAAGCGACTGCCAGCCCGGCTGGGGTTCAGCGGCCTTGTTTGTCAGGCTGCGGCCAGCAGATGGTCCTCGACATTGCGATGTATTCGCTCGTCGAGGTCGTCAAGCTTTGACTCCCGGTAACCGGGATGG
>JAPLCH010000237.1:34908-38519 GCA_026392325.1 Solirubrobacterales bacterium
TCCCCGTGCACGACGATGATTCGGTCGGGGTTGAACCCCGCGAGGGCGTCCCGAACTGCAAGCTCAGGATCGGAGTCACCAGCAGCGGATTCAATGGATGAAACCCGGCTGCCTAGCGCCACTTCAGCCTCAGCAGCAACCTCGCGGGCCTTGTCAATAGCCTCATCGTCGGTGAACCAGTAAGAAATTGCGGACTTCGCTACTGCCGGAACGACCACATGTAGTTCTGCGTCGCGCAGGGACTCCGGTGGTACCTCCTCAACAAGCCGGTCCCTCTCAATGCTTGGAGTTACAACCAACAGAACCCGTTCAGTAGTCATGACTCGAAGCTACTCCCGTTCAGGCGAGCGACGGAGATTCTTCTCATCCATCCGTCTGGGGAAATACCAGTGGCACAAAAAGGGGCCCCGCCCCCACGGGACCCCTTTCCTCGCCGCTGCCGCTGCGGTCAGTGTTCTTCCGACTCTGAACTTGAAACCAGGCCGTAGACGATCAACACGTCAATCGCGATGATCACCAGCGACCAGATGGGCAGTACGGGCAGCGCAAACAGCCAGAAGATTGCGCTCAGCGTTGCCATGCTCACTCCCATGGCGACAGCCATTGACGACCTTGCAAGGAGCGCCCACGAGCAGACAAGCGCTGCGATGCCCCAGATGATCGAGATCCACCCCCAGAAGGTCAGCGTGCTGAACAGAAGCCCTGCCTCTGACAGGTATTGCTTGCTGTCAAGGGCCGCAAACCCCCACATTAGGTTTGCCGCTCCGGCGATGATGAACATGAAGCCGGCAAACGTGAACCAGCCACTCCGTGTCTCTACTTCATGATGATGGTGGGTTGACGCTTCCATGTCGTCTCCTCTGATTGGAAATCGGTGGCGACAACCTTCGCCAGCCGTTGTTGTTCTTCAATCCTGAGCAAGTGGCGGGCCCACGCTGCGGGAACAACCGCCAATTCCCATTCGGAAAAACCACAACTTGGCATCGCGCCGTCACGCCAGAACGCGCGCATCGCATGTCCTGCATTGGGCCCATTGGTAGTGTCGTTTTCTTATGCGCGACTTCCTTAAGACAGTGAACGAACAGATCGTCGTTTTTGACGGCGGAATGGGTGCGACCCTGGAGATGGTCGACCTCACCGAAGCCGACTACGGCGGCCGTTCTGAACCGCCCTGATGTGATCGAAGGCGTTCACAAGTCAATGGTTGACGCTGGCGCAATTGTCGTCGAGACCGACACGTTCCAGGCTTCCCGCATCAAGCTTGACGAGTGGGGCCTTGGAGAACACACGCTCGAGATCAACATCAAGGCGGCAGAGATCGCCCGCAAGGCAGTCGGCGAGGACCGCTTCGTTGCAGGCTCAATCGGCCCGACAGGCTTCCTTCCCGCTTCAGACGATCCAACGCTTGGTGGAATCAGCTTCCGCGAGCTGCAGAAAGTCTTTGAGGAGCAGGCCCGAGGACTCGTTCAAGGCGGCGTCGACCTGATCATCATTGAGACCGCGCAGGACATTCTTGAAGTCAAGTCAGCAATCTTCGGCGCCCGCGAAGCGTTTGCGAACACGGGCAAGACACTGCCGCTGATGATCAGCGTCTCCCTGCTACCAAACGGCGGCAAGATGCTGCTCGGCACCGACATTTCTTCCGTGCTGACAACGCTCACCGCGCTCGAAGTTGATGTCATTGGCCTCAACTGCTCAACTGGCCCAGAGGACATGCGCGACGCAGTCCGCTTCCTTGGTGAGTTCTCTCCCCTTCCATTCCATTGCATTCCAAATGCAGGACTGCCACTCCAAGGCCCAGAGGGCGAAACGATCTTCCCCGAAGAGCCGGAACCTCTGGCAGCAGCGCTTGCAGAGTTCGTGGACCGCTACGGCGTGAGCATTGTCGGTGGCTGCTGCGGCACAACTCCAGAGCACATTGAGGCAATCGCCAAGGCTGTTGAGGGCAAGAAGCCAAGCACTCGCCCCGCCCCGCGCCCAGCATTCGTTTCTTCAATGATCACTGCGTCCGCTTTGGTTCAGGAGCCGCGGCCAACCCTTGTCGGCGAGCGCGTCAACTCACAGGGTTCACGCAAGGCGAAGGAAATGCTCCTCACCGACGACTACGACGGTCTTGTCCAGATCGCCGAAGACCAGGTTGAAGGCGGAGCCCATGTTCTTGACGTGTGTGTCGCACTGACCGAGCGTCAGGACGAGGCGGAGCAGATGGGTGAGCTGGTCAAGCGGATTTCCCTGACCCAAACCTCTCCCATTCAGATTGACTCAACTGAGCCGGATGTGATTGAGGCTGCCCTGGAGCAGATCCCCGGTCGCGCGATTGTCAACTCGGTGAACCTTGAAGCTGGCAGGGACAAGATGGACTTGATCCTGCCGATGGCTCGCAAGCACGGTGCGGCAGTAATCGCACTGACCATTGACGAGGTTGGGATGGCCAAGACGGGCGAGCGCAAGTTGGAGGTCGCCCGGCGCATTCACGACATTTGCTGTGGTGACCATGGCCTTCCGTCCGAAGCACTCATTTTCGATGCGCTGACCTTCACCCTCACTACGGGTGATCCCGAATGGCGCCCTTCAGCAGTCGCAACGCTTGATGGCATTCGTGAAATCAAGGCGAACCTGCCTGGCGTCAAGACATCACTCGGTGTTTCGAATGTCTCCTTTGGTGTTGGCGAACCAGCACGAAAGGTCCTCAACTCCGTATTCCTTCACCACGCTGTAGACGCGGGCCTTGACCTTGCGATGGTCAACCCAAACCACATCACTCCTTATGGCGAAATAAGCGCTGAGGAGCGTGAGCTTGCTGACGACCTTGTCTTTGACCGGGCAGAGGACGCCCTTGAAAAGTTCATTCAGCACTTTGAAGCCATGGGCGATGTTCCCGAGGAGGAAGTTGCCGACCCAACCGCGGGCATGACTCCCGAAGAGGCACTTCACTTCCACATTCTCCGCCGCCGCAAGGATGGTGTTGAAGACTGGATTGACAAGAGTGTTGAGAAGATCGGTGCCGTTCCAACCTTGAATGAGGTTCTGCTTCCGGCAATGAAGGAAGTCGGCGACAAGTTTGGTGCCGGCGAGCTGATCCTGCCATTCGTACTGCAGTCAGCAGAGGTTATGAAGAAGGCAGTTGCACGTCTTGAGAACTTCCTTGACCGCATTGAGGGCTACACCAAGGGCACCGTTGTCCTTGCGACCGTCTTTGGCGACGTCCATGACATCGGCAAGTCGCTTGTGAACACGATCCTCACAAACAACGGTTACACCGTGGTTGACCTTGGCAAGCAAGTGCCAATCCAGACGATCATTGACTCAGCGAAGGAGCACAACGCAACGGCCATCGGCTTGTCCGCGCTGCTCGTATCAACTTCCAAGCAGATGCCAGCATGCATTGACGAGCTTCACTCCCAAGGCCTTGACTTCCCCGTGCTGATTGGTGGCGCTGCCATCAACCGTGACTTTGGTCGCCGCGTCCTTTACCCCAAGGGCAAGGCTTCAGATGAAATCTACGAGCCCGGCGTCTTCTATTGCAAGGACGCTTTTGCTGGCCTCGCAGTAATGGACCAGCTGGTTGAGGAGGACACGAAGTCTGCGTTGCTGACTGACATTCGTGAGCA
>JAPLCH010000104.1 GCA_026392325.1 Solirubrobacterales bacterium
AGAGCAGCGTCCCGGTCATCCGAAGGTGCATGACCAGAACAGTCTCATTCTCAGTCTCCATAAGGATGTACTTACCCCGGCGGGAAAGTTGCTTGATCCGCCGTCCTGTGATTGCTGCCTCCAGAGCAGCGGCGGTCAGCGGTTGGCACCAGCGGTCGTCAAGGACTTCGACGCTTTCAACAGACCGACCCTCAAGCGCCGACCGCAGGCCACGAACGACCGTTTCAACCTCTGGGAGCTCAGGCATTGACCGAAGTCAAGCAGGAGGCGCCGTCTCAGGCCTTGCCGGAAATCCTCGAGCGCGGATGGGCCGAAAAGTCCGAGCATCTCCTGAAGGGCACGTAGGTCACAGCCTCCCGCCAAGAGGTGCGTCGCAAAGCTGTGCCGCAGCGTGTGGGGAGTCATTCGTCCGTCCAAGCCAGCGGTCTTGGCGTGGCCCCGAACGATTCCGTGAAGTCCTTGCCGTGTGAGCGCCCCGCCGCGTTGGTTGACAAATACCCGGCGCTCTTCCGCCACCCCAACGAACTTCCGCCGACCCTGATCAAGCCAGACCTCCAAGGCAGAGCGTTCGACCTATGGGAATGAGCCTTTCCTTTCTTCCCTTCCCAATCACCCGAAGTGTCCCCTCCTCCAAATCAAGCTTGGAAATCTCCAACTCCGTGAGCTCGCTGGCCCTAAGCCCGCACGCATACATCGTTTCCAGGATTGCCTTGTCGCGTTGCCCGGCAGCCGTTGACACATCAGGCTGGGCGAGCAGGAGTGAAACATCCTCCCGTGAGAGCACCTTGGGCAGCCGCTTGTCGCGAGATGGAGACCGCACATCTCGCATTGGATCCGTTGTGATGATCTCCTCACGCCTCAGCCACTTGAAGTAGGTGCGCAGGCATGCTCCCTTGCGACGCAGCGTGGAGGCAGAGGCTGGGCTGGAGTCTGGTCCACCGGACGCAAGTGACTCGAGCCAAGCGCCGAGGTCATCCCGTCCAGCTGTCTCCAAAAGACGCCCACGCTCGGCAAGGAAGGCTGAGGCCTGAAGCAGGTCTGTCCGGTACGCCTCAAGGGTGTTGCGTGAGAGACCCCGCTCGAGCTCAAGGGAGCCCAGAAAGTCAAGTAGCTGATCGGGTTGGGCGGTGTTGGAAGCGACCATGCGGCCCAGTTCGCCACAGGAGGTGCGGGTACCTGCCCCCGGGCACGAGCTTTCAGCCTGCGGTAGCGGCCACAACTGCGGCGGGGAGGCCAAGCACCAACTCAGCCAAGGTCAGGAGATCCTTGTTTGTGATCTGTTCGTCAGGTGTGTGAGTCCCTGTTGACCCATCACCGAGATTCAAAGTTGCAATGCCAATTTCTTCAAAGACGTTCGCATCGGACCCGCCAGCACTGGCGATGGGCTCAGGTTGGATACCAAGCGCGTCGAGAGCCTTCTCGGCCGCCAGAGCGCCAATGTGCGACTCATCGTGTCGGTATCCGCGGAAGCTGGGCGTGACAACAACATCAACTGAGCAACCGTACTTCTGGGCACCCCTGTGGGCAGCATCAATGATCTTGCGGCTCTCTTCCACCAGAGTCCCCTCGTTCATGCTCCGGACCTCGCAAACCACGGTGCACTGGGCTGGGACAACATTGATGGCTGAGCCGCCGTGGATAGTTCCAGCGTTTGTAGTGGTCTCCTCGTCTATCCGACCGAAGTTGATTGAGGCCAAGGCGTCAGCTGCCGCTGAGACCGCGGAGGCTCCTCCTTCTGGATTGACTCCAGCGTGAGACGCTCTCCCGATGAACACAAGTTCGAGACGATGGTGTGTGGGAGAGACCGCAACCCAAGTTCCAATCGGCGTTGGGTGGTCGAAGACGAAACCGCAGGTGTACCTCTCAGGAGTGAGAGCAAGAGCCCTACTTCCCAGAAGCGAGATCTCCTCGGCAACGGTGAACGCCAACACGACTGAAACCGGCGGAGGGACCTTCGCCCAGACAGACGCGGCGGTCAGCAGCGCTGCAACCGCAGCCTTGTTGTCCACTCCCAATATCCCATCACCCGAGTTTCGCCAAGACCCCTCCGACAGCTCGGGAGCGATCACATTGCCAGGCGGAACCGTGTCCAAGTGAGCGGCAAAGAGGACTCTCCTTGAGTCATCGGTGCCTGGGATCAGACAAAGGATGTTTCCCTGATCACCACCGAGTTGGGATCCAGCATCGTCCTCCTTCCACGCAATCCCGAACGAGTCGAGTTGGTCTGTCAGCAGCTTCGCCACAGCCCCTTCTGAGAGGGAAGGACTCGGGACCCGGCAAAGCTCTTGGAACCTCCCGACGTGGGCCTCAGCCCACAGACGACTCATGCGTGAGTGCCCTGCTCTGCCGGCACCTCTTCGGGTCCGCCCCGCTCACGGGCGCGCTCAAGCGCCGCGCCGACAAAACCGTTGAACAGTGGGGATGGCCTGTCCGGCCGAGACTTGAACTCAGGGTGATACTGGCTGGCCACATAGAAAGGATGGACCGACTCCGGAAGCTCGACAGCCTCAACAAGCCTGCCATCCGGTGATGTTCCAGAGACGACAAGCCCGGCTTCCTCTATACGCGGCCGAAGAAGATTGTTCACTTCGTAGCGATGCCGATGCCGCTCAGAGGCAGTATCGGAACCGTAGATCTCCCTAAGGCGCGTCCCTTCAACCAGGGCAACAGGATCAGCCCCGAGGCGCATTGTGCCGCCCATGTCTGCAACTTCCTTCTGCTCAGGAAGAAGGTCAACAACCGGGTGTTCGGTGTCCGGCTCAAACTCGGTGGAGTTCGCTCCATCCATACCCGCAACATTTCGCGCGTACTCGCACACGGCAACCTGCATGCCAAGGCAAATTCCCAAAAAGGGAATGCCTTCTTCGCGGGCAACCTGGGCCGCAGAAATCTTGCCCTCAACTCCTCGTCCGCCGAAGCCACCTGGAATGAGGATCCCGTCGGCAGCTGAAAGCCTGGAGTCCGCCTCCGCGGCCTCAAGCTTCTCTGAGTCAACCCAGTCGATCTCAACCTTGCAGCCATGGCCCACACCCGCGTGCCGGAGTGACTCGACGACGGAAAGGTATGCATCTTCAAGCTGCACGTACTTGCCTACCAGAGCAATGCGGACGGGCTCGACAGCTGCCTCCGACCTGCGTGTCATTGCCTTCCAGTCCTCAAGATCAGGCTCTGGTGCAGCGATTCCGAAATGATCCAGAACAAACTGGTCAACGCCTTCCTCGCGGAACGCGAGGGGAACCTCATAAATATTTCCAACATCACGGGCCGAAATTACTGCGCCGATTGGAACGCTAGTGAAGAGCGCAATCTTCTCGCGAATTTCCTGCGGTAGAGATGACTCGGCGCGACACATGACCATGTCCGGCTGAATGCCAATACGCCTCAGTTCATTTACTGAGTGCTGGGTCGGCTTTGTCTTCAATTCACCCGCATGGCCAATCCAGGGGACAAGAGTGAGGTGGATATAGAGGCAGCGCGCGCGACCGACATCCACGGGGAACTGCCGGATGGCTTCCAGGAACGGAAGCGATTCAATGTCGCCGACAGTTCCGCCAATCTCGGTGATCACAACATCTACATCTCCGGACTCGCCAACAAGGCGAATCCGAGCGCGGATTTCGTCGGTGATGTGAGGCACGACCTGAACAGTGGCCCCGAGGTAGTCCCCTCGACGCTCGCGCGTAATCACGCTGTTGTAGATACCACCGGCGGTCACATTTGACGCTTGCGAAGTGCTCGCATCGGTGAACCGCTCGTAGTGGCCCAGATCGAGGTCGGTCTCTGCTCCGTCGTCAGTGACGAAAACCTCACCATGCTGGTAGGGAGACATGGTTCCCGGATCAACATTGATGTAAGGGTCGAACTTCTGGATTTGGACCTTCAGTCCACGTTCAACCAAGAGGCGGCCAATGGAAGCTGCGGCGATTCCCTTGCCAAGAGAGGAGACAACGCCACCTGTTACAAAGATGAACCGAGTCTCTCCTGAAGTAGTTGCCACAGAGAGGACCCTACTGCCGAAGCCGGCGGTCGTGATTTACGCCTCTTCGAGCAACTCTCGGGCATGAGCCAAGGCGGCCTTGTCGCCCTCATCAGCTCCAAGCATTCGAACCATCTCGGCCTCCAATTCAGCTCCGACCAGATGCCTGACGGTTGTCGTACTGCCTTCCTCGCTGCGGCAACCTGAGGCAGATGGGTAATGCAGAGGACCTGTCGACGCTCCGCAAGCGAACCGAGTCGCGAGCCCACAGCGCGCGCCGTACGCCCCCCGATGCCGGCATCGATCTCGTCAAAGACGATCAGGTTGCCTTCTGCCATTCCGCCGTTCTCGATCGACACGGAAAGCAGGGCAAGGAGGATCCGGCTCATTTCGCCTCCAGAGGCGACCTCACCTATGGGAGCGGCTGGCAGTCCAGGGTTGGCTGACACAAGAAACTCGACCTCGTCGGCACCGGTTGGACCGGGGTTCTCCCTCGGGGTCACTGCGATCTCAAACCTTGCGCCTTCAAGGGCCAGGTCCCCGAGAATCCCCTCGACGGCCGGCCCGAGTCTCTTCGCCGTTGCGAGTCTGCCTTTTCGGAGTGCAGCCGTGATCTTTCCCTGCACGCCAGTCACCTCGGCCAGAGTGGCTCGTGCCCGGTCTCTTGCGCCTTCAAGATCGTCGAGTTCCAGCAACCTTTCCCGAGCGGTGGTCGCGTGCGCCTCAACCCCGGCGAGCGTTCCACCGTGCTTGAGGAGAAGCCTGTCAACCTCGTCCAGACGCTGCTCGATCTCACCAAGTCTCTGGGGTGAGGCCTCAAGCCCATCCAGAAGCCGCCCAGACTCGCGCCCGGCATCCTGAAGCTCGATCAGCAGGCTGGAAAGTCGTTCCCCAATGGAGTCAACCCCGGAGTCAACCCCAAGCACCGAGTCAAAGCCCTTCTGGGCGCGGGAAAGCAGCTCCGTCGCCGTGACCTCACCGTCCCCGCCCGTGGCCTCCTGAAGCCCTGAAAGAGCCTCTCGCAGGCCGTCA
>JAPLCH010000212.1:0-8384 GCA_026392325.1 Solirubrobacterales bacterium
GCTATCAGGTGATGCTTCGGGAGAGGCTCGTCACCCGCACTCTCAGGGGCCGAAAAGCGGCTCACTTGAGAGCCCGAAGGAACGCTTCTATGACTTGGACCCGGTCCTCGTTGGAGAGCGCTGTCTGCTCATGAAAAAGGCGATCGATACTGAGACCGTCCAGCAGTGAAACCACAGCAACGCTGTTGCGCGCAGAAGGCGCCACGCCGACCTCCGACAGTCGTTCGCCAATGAGTTGGTGATAGCCGGACCGGGCAGCCGAGAGGCGCTCAGTCAGCTTTGGCTGCCGGCGTACCTCCAGGAATAGCTCGTACCGGGCAACCACAAGGTCTGAAAATGCTGGCGAAGAGAGGCCCTCGATGAATTGGGAGATCAGCTCAGCGAGGGCTCGAATGTCAATCTCCATTGAGCCATCGAGGCCGCGCACAGACTCAATAAGTTCCAGTTCACGTTCCACATGGCGATCAAGCGCCGCTGCGACCAGGGCGCTGCGGGTTCGGAAGAGATTGCTCGCCGAGCCTTGGGGGAGTTCCGCCTTGCTGTCCACCGCACGGTGCGTCAGCCCACGAGCGCCACTTTCAGCAAGCACCGCGATGGCGGCGTCAGCCAAGACCGTTCCGCGGATTGATCTTTCAACTGCTTGAGGCGGACTAGTGCTCTTTAGATCGCTCATCAGGGCGCACTCTATGCCCTTGCAGTCCGACTCGCAGGTATAGACTACTGACGTAGTCCGAAACCGTCCGTATGTCTACACATAGGAGAGCCTCAATGCAAGAGTTCCTGAAGGGCGAGAACGGGTACACAGAGGCCCGCCAGAAAACTGTGTGGAATGCGCGCAAGCCCGACCGATTCCCAGATGTCATCGTCCAAGCCGAAAGCGACGCGGACGTAATTGAGGCAGTGCGCGCCGCCCGAGCGGCAGGACGCGGAATCACCGTTCGATCCGGCGGTCACAGCTGGGGAGGCCATCAGCTGCGGGACGGCGTCACCCTGATTGACCTCTCGAAGCTCAACTCAGTCGTCTCAGTTGACAAGGACGCGATGGTCGCCGTTGTTGAGCCCGGCTGTTACGGCAACGATGCCCTCCTTGCACTTGACGAACTGGATCTGTTCTTCCCCATCGGCCACTGCAAGGGCGTCGGAATCGGCGGGTTCCTGCTCCAGGGAGGCTTTGGTTGGAACGGCAGGGCACTTGGACCGTCGTGCATGAGCGTCCTCGCCATTGACGTGGTTACGGCCGACGGCGATCTTGTTCACGCAAGCCCATCGGAGAATCCCGACCTCTACTGGGCCGCCCGGGGCTCGGGCCCTGGCTTCTTCGGAGTAGTCCTCCGCTTCCATCTGCGCGTTCATCCGAAATCCCACACGATTGCGAACGGCGTGTTCACCTACGAACTTGACGTAGTCGAAGACGTCTACACCTGGCTTGACGAGATCGGCCCGAAGGTCGGCCTCGAGATGGAGCTGATGGCCCTGATGCACACAGGGTTCGACGGGCAGAAGGAAATCGCTGTCACCGGACCGGTATTTGCCGACTCGGAGGAGCGGGCGCGTGAAGTCCTCTCGATTCTCGAAACCTGCCCAGTCTTGGACCGCGCCAAGCTCGCGATCCCCTACCTGGATGCCAACGTTCCCGACATGACAGCTGGCGTCTACATGACCTACCCCGACAACCATCGCTACGGCGTTGACAACATGTGGACNNNAGAAAATTGCCGAGACGATCAAGGACGCGCCAACTCACATGCTGTGGATGAACTGGGCACCTGACAATCCGGGCACGCCTGAACGCCCCGACATGGCTTTTAGCGTCGAGGACAAGACCTACATCGCCGCCTATGGAGTTTGGGAAGACGAGGCCAACGACGCCGACTATGAGTCATGGGCAACCGATCGGATGCGGGAAATGGAGCACCTGTCAACCGGCATTCAACTCGCGGACGAGAACTTGGCAAACCGCACAGCCCGATTCCTCTCCGATGAGAACTACGCCCGCTACGACAGCATCCGCTCGACTTACGACCCCGACCATGTGTTTCAGAGCTGGAGCTCACGCCCATGAACGGGCCGAAAGCCGCCGTTGGGTCAGAGGAGACATTCCTGACCTCGCTGCTTGAGCGCCCGCTCGCACCGCAAGACCCTGAGGTTGTGGGCGCGATTGAGTCGGGGCCAATGGATTCCCAGTTGGCCGTCCCGCTCGGCGCAGTTGACCGCTTGCTGGACCCAGAGCCGCTTCCCGCTGAGACCGGCTGGGCGCAAATGCCGGACGCGACCGGATACATCGCTGTCCGCACGCCCATGCCAGCGGTCACCGCGGAAATGGTCGACTGGTGGTTTGACTGGCACCCCCGCAGTTCCCTGCGCTACCGCGTATGGCACCCGCAGGCACACACAGCGAACTCGGTTGACGTGCCGAAAGTCAGCGGCGCCAAGGCCCACTGGGGAACCGTTCATCACCCGGTAGAAGATGTCGGGACGGGTTCGGTTCGGGCCCGTATCTCCTTCGTGTCGCCGACTGAGTTTGGCTTCTCAACTGATGCGCTTGATGACCCGAATGTCGCCACAATCGTCTGCGGCCGCGTTGGCGACGAGGACCGTCACGCCGAACACAGCATGATGGCCCATGTTTGGCTCAACGACGGGCAAGGCGGAACCGTTCTTCGCAGCCACTTCTGGCTCGGATCGGTGATTCGCCCGGACCTGCCGGGGGCTATCGGCGACCTTGTCGGCAAGCTCGTCAACCGCCCATTCGTCCGTCAGAAGATCATGCCCAAAGGCCTCCCCCAGTCGCTCGCCAATCACTGCGCAGAGGAGTACACAAACCTTGCTGCGATTCTGCCTGAACTTCACTCTAGGATTGCCTAGCGAAAAGTGATGCGCCGGTCGCGGCACTGAAGCTGACTCCGGGAGTCCTGAGGCGGGTCTTGGGATCACGGGCTAAGCTTCCCGGCAGCCAAACCTTGGGAGGGGAACATGCAGCAGGCACTGTCAGACGGTCAGAAGGATCTTCTTCGGGAGATCTGCGACACATTTGTCCCGAAGCTCGACCACGAGCCTGACCCGCACGGACTGTGGGCGCGCACGGCTTCGCAGACCGGAGCCGACGTGGCCCTCGGCACGACGATCGAATCAATGCCCCCCGAGCAGTTCGTGGGCTTTTGCCAGCTGCTTGAAGCAATCGAAGCCCAGGGATTCTCAACCTCATCAAGACGCTCGAGGGAACAGATCCTCAAGAACCTCTCCCTGATGGGTGGCGATGCCGCAGTTGGAGTTCGCGCTCTTCAGGGACTGACAATGTTCTTTGCCTACGGCCTCCCGACGGATCCAGCAACGGGCAAGAACCCCAACTGGGACGCCTTTGGCTACCCAGGACCAGTGGCAGCGCCCCCTCAGGTCGAGAAGCCGATCCACCCCGTCATCCCAGAAGGCGACAGGCTTGAGCTTGAGGCTGATGTTGTGATCGTCGGCTCAGGCGCCGGAGGCGGAGTGATCGCCGGAACACTCGCCAAGCAGGGACTCAAGGTTGTGGTTGTCGAGGCCGGCAACTACTTGAACGAATCTGACTTCCAGATGCTCGAAATCCCAGCCTTCATGAACTCGTACTGGCGAGGCGGACCAACACCGACTGCGGACATGAACGTCTCAATACAGGCCGGAGCAGGCTTGGGTGGTGGCACTGTCATCAACTGGACCAACTGCCTCAAAACTCGACCATGGGTCAGGGACCAGTGGGCAAACGAGTTCGGCCTTGAGGGCGTTGACGGCAGCGAGTACGACCGTCACCTCGATTCGATCCTGACCAGGATCATGGCCAACGACGAGTGCTCGGACCTGAACCTTCCCCAGCAGCGCATGCAGGCTGGCGCAGAGGAGCTTGGCTGGAGCTTTGAACAGACAACCCGCAATACCGACCCCGCGACCTACGACCCGCTCGTTGCCGGCTTCATGGGCTTCGGCGACCCGAGCGGCTCCAAGCAGTCCACGCTTGCCACTTATCTGCTGGACGCCTTCAACGACGGCGCTGACATCATCGTCAACACCTCAGTTCGCAAGGTAATGACCGAAGGCGGCCGGGCAGCGGGCATCGAAGGCGTTTGGACCGACGCTTCCACTGGCAGGACAGCTGAAGTGATCGTTCGCGCAGGAAAGGTTGTCGTCGCCTGCGGCTCCGTTGAATCCCCGGCGCTGCTTCTGCGCTCAGGAATTGGCGGTCCGGCGGTCGGCAAGTACCTGAGACTCCACCCGTGCACTGCTGTCATGGGCCGCTACTCCGAAGACATGAAGTCATGGTGGGGAGCTCCCCACGCGGGCCTCGTTGACGAATTCGCTGACACGGGCGACGGTTGGGGTTGGCTTATCGAAGGAGCCCAGTACACGACTGCCGTGTCAGCTGCGGCGGTTCCTTTCACCACAGCTGAAGACCACAAGCGCGTGATGAGCGACTTCAGCAACACCGCCTCATTCATCGGACTGCTTCGCGACCGTGGACACGGAACCGTGTCAATCGACGCCAATGGAGAAGCCGTTCACCACTATTCGATCACGGACGAAGTAGACATTCGCAACAGTTACGCAGCCATTGAGAGTCAGATCCGCCTGCATGCAGCAGCCGGGGCCGAGACCATCGTTTCACTGGCCGAAGGGCTGCCCGACTGGCGCCATGGCGACGATCTGGAGACCTTCATCACCCGCTGCCGCCGAATGCCCCTCAGAGCTGGCGGGCAGCGGCTGTTCAGCGCGCACCAGATGGGGTCATGCCGAATGGGCACTGACCCGGCTGAATCGGTTGCCGGACCTTGGGGCGAGTTGCACGACACTCCAGGCGTCTGGATTGGAGACGCATCAGCGTTCCCGACAGCATCTGGAACCAACCCAATGGTCTCGGTTATGGCCTTGGCTCATCGCACCGCAGAAGCCATCAGTCAAATCACCGACGACACCCCAACCCTCGCCAAGCGCGCCTGAACGGAGACAGACATGTCAGCCACCAACACCTCAACCACCCACGACAGCCACTACATCGGCGGGCAATGGGTCACAGCAGAGTCAGACGAGCGGATTTCAGTAATCAACTCCACAACAGAGCAAGTGATGGGCTCCGTTCCTGCTGGCACTGCTGCCGAAGTTGACGCTGCCGTCGCAGCCGCAACAGCGGCGCTCCCAGCGTGGAGCGCTGTTCCAGCTTGGGACCGGGCAAATCTGATGGCCGCCGTTGGCGCGCAGCTGTCCTCTCGGATGGAGGAAATTGCGGTCCTTGTAGCTCAGGAGCTGGGCATGCCAGCCGTTCAGGCAGCCGCAATCCAAGCTGGACTGCCCGCGATGACCTTCGGGTCAATGCCTGAAATGGTTGAGCAGATCGAATGGGAGACGCAGATCGGCAACTCCCTTGTCCTGCGCGAGGCGGTTGGAGTCGTGGGTGCAATCACGCCTTGGAACTATCCCCTCCACCAGGTTGCCGCCAAGGTTGCGCCTGCCCTTACAGCCGGCTGCACCGTTGTCTTGAAGCCCAGCGAGGTAACTCCGCTCACAGCCTTCGTGCTTGCCGAGGTGTTTGATGCGGTCGGACTGCCAGCAGGAGTCTTCAACCTTGTCTGCGGAACTGGTCCAGTCGTCGGAGCTGCAATCGCAGGCCACCCCGGCATAGACATGGTCTCGTTCACCGGATCAACAGCTTCGGGGAGAGCCGTCTCAGAGGCCGCAGCAGCAAACGTCACTCAAGTTGCCCTTGAACTTGGCGGCAAGTCAGCGAACGTAATTCTTGAAGACGCAGACCTGATGCAGGCTGTGCCCAACGGAGTTGCGAAGTGCTTCCTCAACTCAGGCCAGACCTGCAGCGCCCTGACCCGAATGGTTGTCCCCCGCTCAAGGCTTGCGGAGGTTGAGGCGATAGCCGCCGCCACAGCCGCAGCCTTCACACCCGGTGACCCTTTTGCCGAGGAGACCAAACTAGGACCGCTCGTTTCAGAAGTTCAGAGGGACAGGGTTCGCGGCTTCATCGAGACGGGAATTGCGGAGGGAGCCAAGCTTGTCGCTGGAGGCCCCGATGCTCCGGAGGGTCTCGAGACCGGATGGTTCGTGCAGCCAACAGTTTTCAGCGACGTTGACAACTCAATGCGAATCGCAAGGGAAGAGATCTTCGGTCCCGTGCTCGTCCTGATCCCATACGACACGGAGGAGGAGGCCATCGCGATCGCCAACGATTCCGACTACGGCCTTGCAGGTGGCGTCTGGTCTGCTGACGAGGAGCGCGCCAAGTCAGTGGCCAGGCAAATTCGGACTGGCCAGGTCGAGATCAACGGCGGAGCATTCAATCCTTTGGCACCGTTTGGTGGCTTCAAGCAGTCAGGGCACGGACGCGAGCTTGGGCTGCACGGACTTGAAGAGTTCCTCGCCGTGAAGTCACTGCAGCTCTGACCCCGACCTGACGGTCGACCGGCGGCTTCGCGCTGCGCAAAGCGAGCCAGCAACAAATCGGGGTGCCGGGATTTGAACCCGGGACCTCACCGTCCCGAACGGTGCGCGCTACCAAGCTGCGCCACACCCCGAATGGAGCGGATTGTAACGCTGACTACCCGGCTTGGCATCATCACCGATTCCCGTCGAGTCGCCCTCAGGGGCGCTAACCTAAACGGAGTGAGTGACGAACTGGAACCCAGTGAGCAGGCGAACATTCAGCCCCCAGCTGACCCGCCGCCGCCTAACCCTCAGGACCTGATAAATCCGGCAGCAGAAGCCCAAACCGCGGCGACCCCAGAAGTGTCGGCGCAAGCACAACCTGCGCCGGACTCGCGACGGCACGGCCTCCGGCAGTCACTCGGGATCCACAACGCTGATGAGAAAGCAATGGAGGCGCGTTACGCAGAGTGGGCCGAGTACGCGACCCGCCCAGACGCAGACCTGTCGCAGGTCCCCGGGTATCTCGCTGCTGCTTCAGCGGCCGCAAACCTTAAACCCAAGCGAGCAGACGAAATTCGAGTTCAGGCAATGCGCGCCTTCCTCGCACCGCTGCTCGAGGACAACGCGATCACCGAGGAAGAAGATGACTGGTCCAACCGCGTGATGGGTGCGCTCGGTGTTGATTCAGACTGGCTCTCGACCAACATGCTGCCTGAGACGGTTGAGGTCATGACGGCTCGCGCCAACACCGGACGCTTGGAACCCAGAGACGAGCACGAGCTGATCGCCAAGGGGGGCGAAGAGGTTTACCTCGAAGTAGTCGCCTCACTGACCAAGGAAGTAACCGTCAAGGAGTTCAAGGCCGGCTACGCAGGGGTCTCCTACAAGATCTCCAAGAACATGCGAGTCAACACGGGTGGCACACGCGGGCGGATGGTGCCTGTTGGCACTGAGATCCAGGTGGAAGACGTGGGGATCATGTCGATCACTAACCAGCGCGTTGTCTTCATGGGCAGCAAGAAGACCCAAGAGTTCCTCTACACCAAGCTTGTGGGAATCAACATGTTTGAGGAAGGGCTGACCCTTGGTGTCAGCAACAGGCAGGCATCCTCAAGCTTTCAGGTTGACCATCCCCAGCTTGTGGCCGCAACCGTCAACTCAGCGGCCTCACGTTCCCAAGGTTCTTAAACCTTGGAACTGTCGGCTGGTCAGCCAGCCACTGCCTTGAAGTAACGAACAGCGAGACCTGTCAGCAGGGTCTGGAAACAGGCCTCCACCGTCTCCCCCTCAGCCTCGGCATGACGCTCGAGTCCAACTTCCTCGATTGCCAAAGCTTCAGCAATCACGTCATCAACAAGGTCCGGATGACGGTCGCAGAAGTACGCGCCAATTGAGTAAAGGCGCGTATCCATAAGTGAGGAAAGGAATTCCTCGCCCGACCCGTCGTGAACATCATCTCCCGCCATCAGACCCTGAGACTATCGCCCCGGGTAGCCTTTCGGTCATGGCGACACGAATCAGCGAAATCATTGATTTCTGCGACGCGTACCTCGATTCCCGCTCGTTCGATGACTGGTCCCCGAACGGGCTTCAACTGTTTGCTTCAGAGGAGACCGAATCCGTCGTTACAGGAGTAAGTGCCCGGCTTGCCCTGTTTGAGATGGCCGAGGAGCTGGGCTCAAGCCTGATCATCACCCACCACGGAATTCTCCACGGCAGCGGGGGTCCGATTGACGCCCGGCAGGCTGCGCGCTTGAAGGCCCTGCTCATCCCAGAGATCTCACTGGCCCAGTACCACCCCCCGCTTGACGCACACCCTGAAATTGGGAACAACGCGATGCTTGCCGACTTGCTGGGGGCGACGGTCACAGGACGTTGCTGCGAGGTCCGCGGCAGGGAGATAGGTGTTGCCTGCGAGTTTGAGGGGGACGGACTAGAGCTTGAAGACCTTCTTGAACGGATCGAGGAGGTTTGCGGACAGACCCCAC
>JAPLCH010000212.1:8427-8800 GCA_026392325.1 Solirubrobacterales bacterium
TGCCTGGCGGACCAGAGGTGGTGAAGACGGTTGCGGTTGTCAGCGGAGCTGCAGCTGGAGAGATCGGCACCGTTGCGGACCTGGGGCTTGACGCTCTGATCACGGGTGAAGCTTCAGAGAGTGCGGTCGCGCTCGCGGAGGAGTCGGGCGTTCACCTGATCTGCGCGGGACACCATGCGACGGAGACTTTCGGGGTTGAAGCCTTGGGGAACCTGATCGCGGATGAGTTTGGAATTCCTCATCACTTCGTGAATATTCCGAACCCCGTCTGAGCAGGCCACTCAGGTCAGGCAGGGCGCCCGTAGCCGACCAACTCCGAATCTAACCGTCCATTTACCCGCAATTTGCGCAAATGGAAACAGAAAGACTTGTG